>NZ_JBEXNO010000024.1:77299-110390 GCF_040611175.1 Streptomyces sp. NPDC003036
AAACCGGTCGAGTCGAGGAAGTCCACACCCTCCATATCGACGACCAGGTGGTAGCTGCCGTCGTTCACCAACTCGACCAACTGCTCGCGCAGCTTGGGCGCGGTATACACATCAATCTCGCCACCGACCTCGACGACCATACGGTCGCCTGCAGGGCCGGGCACAACGCGAGTCGACAGGGACAGGTCCACGGATCCTCCAGCACCTTGCTATCGAGCGGTCGCCCCTCGGATCTCCCCAGCGGAGCCGGGGGACGGATCGCCAGCCGCGATGGCATTCAATCACTTACCAGCAGCCATGCACGACGCCTTGGGAGCATTGTCGGTCACGCCGGTGACACACTCGGTGCCGATGGCCATGAATCACCGCCCCACTCGACCTCCCGAGAACAGGGGCTCCCGCCCCTCCCCCGGTACGGTCCTCGACCGGCTCACCGCGGGGGCGAATCGGGCTGCGCGCATCACTCATACGGAGCACCTGCCCCCTCGGGCGGGTCGGCATGCCCTCTGGCCCGACCGGATCCGGCCGGAGGTGATCAAGGCCATCCGGGCGGCCGGTATCGACCATCCGTGGGCTCATCAGGCCGCGGCCGCCGAGCTGGCCCTCGACGGGGAGTCGGTCGTCATCGCCACCGGCACCGCGTCCGGCAAGTCGCTCGCCTATCTGGCGCCGGTCCTGTCCGCGCTGCTCGACGGCTCGGAGGCCCCCAACGGCCGGGGTGCCACCGCCCTGTACCTCGCCCCCACCAAGGCCCTCGCCGCCGATCAGCGCCGCTCGGTCAAGGAGCTGGCCGCCCCGCTCGGGACCCGCGTCCGGCCCGCCGTCTACGACGGTGACACGCCCGTCGAGGAGCGGGAGTGGGTCCGCCAGTACGCCAACTACGTGCTGACCAACCCGGACATGCTCCACCGGGGCATACTCCCGTCACATCCCCGCTGGTCCTCCTTCCTGCGCGCCCTGCGCTACGTGGTCGTCGACGAGTGCCACACCTACCGGGGCGTCTTCGGCTCCCACGTCGCCCAGGTGCTGCGGCGCCTGCGCCGCCTGTGCGCCCGCTACGGCTCCTCCCCCGTCTTCCTCCTCGCCTCCGCCACCGCCGCCCGGCCGGCCCTGGCCGCCGGGCGCCTGACCGGTCTGCCCGTGTCCGAGGTCGCCGACGACGCCTCGCCGCGCGGCGAGCTGGTCTTCGCCCTGTGGGAGCCGCCGCTGACCGAACTCCAGGGCGAACAGGGCGCCCCGGTACGCCGTACCGCCACGGCGGAGACCGCCGACCTCCTGACCGACCTGACCGTCCAGGGCGTCCGGTCGGTCGCCTTCGTACGCTCCCGGCGCGGCGCCGAGCTGATCTCCGTCATCGCCAAGGAGCGCCTGGCGGAGGTCGACCGCTCCCTGCCGAAGCGGGTCGCCGCCTACCGGGGCGGCTATCTCCCCGAGGAGCGCCGGGCGCTGGAGCGGGCCCTGCACTCCGGCGAGCTGCTCGGGCTCGCCGCGACCAGCGCCCTGGAGCTGGGCATCGACGTCTCCGGCCTGGACGCCGTCGTGATCGCCGGGTATCCCGGCACCCGGGCCTCGCTGTGGCAGCAGGCGGGCCGCGCCGGGCGCTCGGGCCAGGGGGCGCTCGCGATCCTGGTCGCCCGCGACGACCCGCTGGACACGTATCTCGTGCACCACCCCGAGGCGCTGTTCCGCCAGCCGGTCGAGTCGACCGTCCTGGACCCGGACAACCCGTACGTCCTCGCCCCCCATCTCTGCGCGGCGGCGGCCGAGCTGCCGCTCACCGAGTCCGACATGGCGCTGTTCGGCCCGGCCGTCGCGGACCTGCTGCCGCAGCTGGAGTCGGCCGGCCTGCTCCGGCGGCGCGCGTCGGGCTGGTACTGGACGCGCCGGGAGCGGGCCGCCGACCTGACGGACATCCGGGGCGAGGGCGGCAGCCCCGTCCGGATCGTCGAGGCGGGCACGGGCCGGCTGCTCGGCACGGTCGACGAGCCGGCCTCCCACGCCGCCGTCCACGAAGGCGCCGTCCACCTCCACATGGGCCGCACCTACCTCGTGAAGCAGCTGGACCTGAAGGACTCGGTGGCCCTGGTCGAGGAGGCCAATCCGCCGTACTCCACCACCGCCCGCGACACCACCTCCATCTCCGTACTGGAAACCGACACCGAGATCCCGTGGGGCGACGGGCGCCTCTGCTACGGCTCCGTCGAGGTCACCAACCAGGTCGTCTCCTTCCTGCGCCGCCGCCTGATCACCGGGGAGGTGCTCGGCGAGACCAAACTCGACCTGCCGCCGCGCACCCTGCGCACCCGCGCCGTGTGGTGGACCGTCACCGAGGACCAGCTGGACGCCGCCCGGGTGAACCCGGAGCAGCTGGGCGGCGCGCTGCACGCCGCCGAGCACGCCTCCATCGGCCTGCTGCCGCTCTTCGCCACCTGCGACCGCTGGGACATCGGCGGCGTGTCCGTCCCGCTCCATCCGGACACCCTGCTGCCGACGGTCTTCGTGTACGACGGCCATCCGGGAGGAGCGGGCTTCGCGGAGCGCGCCTTCCACACCGCCCGCGAGTGGCTCACCGCGACCCGCGAGGCGATCGCGTCCTGCGAGTGCGAGGCGGGCTGCCCTTCCTGCATCCAGTCGCCCAAGTGCGGCAACGGCAACGACCCGCTGCACAAGCGCGGCGCCGTGCGCCTCCTCACGGAACTGCTGCGGGGAGCCCCGGCAGCGCCCGAGGCGGCCCCGCCCGCGCCCTGACCTCCGGCGCGTACGGTCCGAAGGCCGCCCGTGCGGTCACGTCGGCGATCTCGCCGCGCACCGTGCACCGCACCACCTCGGCCCGCTGGGCGCGGGCGACCCGGGCCGCCGTGGCGCAGGCGTGCTCGCCGCCCCACAGGGCCGTGTCGGCGGCCGCGAGGGCGGCCAGATCGGCCGCCGCGCCCGCCCGGTGCCGGGCGGCCACGGCCTGGCCCAGGGCCAGGACCACCGCGAAGACCACGCACAGCGCGCTCACCGCCATGACGACCCAGACGGTGGCAAGACCCTGGTCGGTGCCCGGGCCCGCGCCCCGGTCCCTGCGGCGGCCCGTGCTCCGCTCGACTGTCAAGCCCAGCACCGGGACATCCGTTCGGCTCACCGCCCGGGCCACCGTTCGGCCCACCGCCCGGGCCGGCCCCTTCACGGGCCCACTCCCACGGTGTCCTCCGCGAGCGCGGCCGCCTCCGCGCGCAGGGTCAGGGCGAGGGCGCCCGGGCCCGGCGCCGGGGCCTCCACACGTACCCGCCAGAGCTCCCCGGTGCGCTCCATCGACACACGCGCCCCCGTCGGAGCCGCCGAGTGGGCGGCCGCCACGGCCGTCTCACGGGGCTCCGAACGGGCCGCCGCCCGCGCCCCGGCCCGTGCCGCGTCAACGCACTGGATCTGCGCGGCGGCCGCCGCCAGCGCCCAGATCAGCGCCATCGTGAAGGCCACCAGCGCGGGCACCGCCACAGCTGCCTCCGCGGTCACGAAGCCGCGGTCACCGACGGCGGTTCCGCCTTCAGAACGGCGCATCGAGAGCCCTCCCGATCACCGACTCCAGCCGTCCCGACACCGCGTCGCTCGTGACGATCTTGTACAGAACCGCCGCGAAGGCACAGGCAGCCAGCGTCCCCATCGCGTACTCGGACGTACTCATGCCCGCGTCCCCGCGCAGCCGGGCGAGCCCGGCCTTCAACCGCTCCCACATCGCATCCCCCACTCATCGATTCGAAGTTCCCGTTCACAGCAATCCGCCGGCCAGCCCCACGAGCACCGGCGCCACCCCGACCGCGAGGAACGCGGGCAGGAAACACAGCCCCACCGGCGCGGTGATCAGCACCTGGGCCCGCTGGGCCCGGGCCGCAGCCGACCGCTCCCGCTCCGCGCGCAGCCCGGCGGCGAGCCGGGACACCGCGTCGGCGGCGGGTGCCCCCGAGGCCGACGCCCGCTCCAGACAGCGGGCCAGCCCCAGGGCGCCCGGTATCGCGGCGAACCCGCCCCACGCCTCGGCCGGTTCGCCACCCAGCCGCAGCTCGGCGGCCGTACGGGCCAGCCGCTCCCCGACAGGGCCGCCCAGGGACTCCCCGACCGCCTCCGCCGCCTCGCGCGGCCCCGCCCCAGCCGACAGGCACGCCGCCAGCAGGTCCGCCGCCAGCGGAAGGCCCTGCACCGCCCGCCCGTCGTCGGGCAGCGGTCTCGGGCGCCGCTGCCAGCGCCACACGCCATAGGCGCACGCCACCGCCGCCGCCCCTCCGATAAGCCCCTCGACCAGCACGTATCCGGCGAGAGCCGCGGCCACGGGGGCGGTCCAGCGCCTTGCCCACGCCCCGTACAGCGGACGCCGTGCCGGGCGCCGGGCGCACCGCACCCCCAGCAGGGCCGCCATCCGCCCGCGTCCCCGGCGCTCGCGCCGCAGGTCCGCCAGCGACCACACCGGCCAGGCCGCACCTGCGGCGAGCGCGAGCGCCGTCCCCAGCCTGTGGAGAAGTTCGGCGTTCACGGCTCCTCCCCCGCCCGCACGATCCGGCCGGCCCACCACAGGCCCGCCGCCTCCAGCAGCCCGCCCACGACGAGGCACCCCGCGCCCGCCGGGGTGTGCAGGAGCACCCGCAGCGGATCGGCCCCCATGGCCCAGCCCATGGCCAACCCCACCACCGGCAGGACAGCCAGCAGCCCGACCGTGGCCCAGGCGCCCGTCAGCTGCGCTCTCAGCCGCTCGCGCTGGTCCCGCCGCTCCCGCAGGGCCGCCTCCAACCGGTCGAGACCCGCCGCCAGTCCCGCGCCGCTGTCCGCCGCCACCTGCCAGCAGGCCGCCATCCCGGCCAGCCCGTCCGCGCCGTCCTCCCGGGCCGCCCGCCGCAGCGCCTCCGGTACGTCACCGCCGAACCGCGCCGCCGCCAGCACCGCGGCCTCCTCGGCGCCCAACGCGCCCGTGGAACCGGCGGCGAAGCGCAGCGCCTGCCCCGGCTGCCACCCGGCGCGCAACTCGCCCGCGACCGCCCCGCACAGCGCGATCACCGCCTCCGCCCGCCGGTCGCGCGCCCGCCCGCGCTCCCGGCCCGCGAGCCTCCGCCTCACCAGCGGCACCGCCGCGCCGCCCGCCAGCAGCGGCAGCACAGAGGTGCCGAGCACCGCGATCAGACCGCCCACCGCCAGGCACAGCCACTCGCGCCGCAGCCTCAGCACCGGCCACCACCGCCGCCAGGCCCAGGGCTCGGGCGGTTCCTCGGCGCCCGCGCCCGCCCCCGCGAACAACAGCCGCGCCCGACGCACCCCTCGCTCCCCGGCCACCAGCAGCCAGGCCGCCGCACCGGCACAGACCGCCACCGCGTACACCGGTTGTCCCGTCACCACCGCGCACCTCCGATCAGCGAGCGCAGCCGCTCCCAGCCCCGCTCGTACAGGAACCCGTCCGCGCCCCACCGCAGCGCGGGCACCGTCACCACCAGCCCCTGCCGGTCCCGCTCCAGCACGTGCACCTCGGCGATCCGCCGCCGCCCGCCCCGGTCGCGCACCAGGTGCACCACCACCGACAGGCCGGCCGCGACCTGGCTGTGCAGCGCCGCCCGGTCGAGGCCCGCCGCCGTGCCGAGCGCCTCCAGCCGGGCCGGTACGTCGGCCGCGGTGTTGGCGTGGACAGTGCCGCAGCCGCCTTCGTGGCCGGTGTTCAAAGCGGCCAGCAAGTCGGTCACCTCGGCGCCCCGCACCTCGCCCACCACCAGCCGGTCCGGCCGCATCCGCAGCGCCTGCCGCACCAGGTCGCGCAGGGTCACCCGCCCGGCGCCCTCCTGGTTCGGCGGCCGCGCCTCCAGCCGCACGACGTGCGGATGGTCGGGCCGCAACTCGGCCGAGTCCTCGGCCAGTACGATCCGCTCGCGCTCATCGACCAGTCCCAGCAGGGTCGACAGCAGCGTCGTCTTGCCGGAGCCGGTCCCGCCGCTGACCAGATAGGAGACGCGGGCCTCCACGAGCGCTCGCAGCACCCGGTCCCCGCCCGGTGGCACCGTCCCGGCCGTGACCAACTCCCGCACGGAGAAGGCCCGCGGACGGACGACCCGCAGCGACAGGCACGTCGAGCCGACCGCCACCGGAGGCAGCACCGCGTGCATCCGCGTCCCGTCCGGCAGACGGGCGTCCACCCACGGCCGGGCGTCGTCGAGCCGCCGGCCGGCCACCGCGGCCAGCCGCTGCGCCAGCCTGCGCACCGCCGCCGCGTCCGGGAAGGCCACGTCCGTCAGCTCCAGCCCGCCGCCCCGGTCCACCCACACCCGGTCCGGCGCCGACACCAGGACGTCCGTCACCGCGGGGTCGGCCAGCAGCGGCTCCAGCAGGCCCGTACCGACCAGCTCGGACCGCAACTCCGCGGCGGCACCGAGCACTTCCGCGTCGCCCAGCAGCCTGCCCTGCGCCCGCAGGGCGGCCGCCACCCCGGCCGGTGTCGGTTCGGAGCCGCTCTCCGCGAGCCGGCGGCGTACCGATTCCAGCAGTCCCGTCGTCATGACGTCCCCTGCCCGGCGAGCGCGCGCTCCCAGAACGCCGCGCAGAACCGGCCCAGCGGGCTGCGTGCGCCGTCACCCGGCGGGACACCCGCGTCGAGGTCCACCATGAGCCCCGGCTGCAGGGGCAGTTCACCGGCGAGCGGCAGCCCGATCACATCGGCGACCCACTGTTCGTCCACCCCGGCGGCGTACGGCCCGCGTGCCACGACCCGCAGATCGCGCAGGATCATCCCGGCCGCCGACGCCACCCGCTTTGCGCCCGCGACGGCGCGCAGTTCGCCGGGCACGACGAGCAGGCCGAGGTCCAGCTGCGCGAGCGCCTCCGCGGTGGCCTCGTCGATCCGGCGCGGCAGGTCGACGACGACCACGCCGCCGCGTCGGCGCGCCGCACCGAGCACCGACCGCATCGCCTCGGGCGGGATCGCCACGGCGTCGCCCCGGTCCCAGCTGAGTACCCGCAGGCCCCGCAGCGCGGGCAGCGACTCCTCCAACGCACCTGCCGCGACACGGCCTTTGGAGGCGGCGAAATCCGGCCATCGGCGGCCTTCCGCCTGTTCGCCGCCGAGCAGCACGTCCAGGCCGCCGCCCAGAGGATCGCCGTCCACGAGCATCGTGCGCCGCCCACCGCGGGCCGCGGTGACCGCCAGCGCGCACGCCAGCGTCGAGGCCCCCGCGCCGCCCCGGCCTCCGATCACCCCGACGGTGAGGGCCTGCTGTCCCACGCCCTCCACCACGTCCGCGATCCGGTCGACGAGCCAGCTCTCCGCGTCGGGCAGCCGCAGCACGCAGTCGGCGCCGATCTCCACCGCGCGGCGCCACACGTCGGGATCGTCCTGGTCATGGCCGACGAGCAGGACGCCGCTGCGACGCGTGGCCCCGCGGCACCGGGCGGCCGCGTCGTCCCCCACCAGGATCAGTGGCGCGTCCTCCCAGGTCGTCCGGTGCTCCGGCACCGCGTGGTGGACCTCCGGGTGCGCGCCGGCCGCGGCGCACAGCCGCAGCAGGTCATCGAGAAGCGCCACGTCCTCCGTGACGATCAGCGGCCCGGCCTGCCGCGCCTCGGATGCCGACGCCCCGTCGGATGTGTGTGATCCGGCCATAATTCCGCCCCCTGCTCACTGTGTCGCGCACTTCGCCCGCACTTCGTCCCGTGCTTGCGCAGGAGTGGTCCGGGTGTTCATTCGCGAGCTGTTCGCGGCGCGTTCGCGGACCCTCCGCACGGTCTCCGCGTCACCTTCGACGGCGTTCGTACGGGAGGCGAGATCCGCGAATCCCGCCCGCCGCGGACTTCGCGGCTGGAATCACCGTGCACGGCTTCCGGAAAAGAAGTGGATCTTGCTCGGAAACTGTGGACAACTCGCCGCTTGTGAATATCCCGTCAGCCCATACCAGCGACTTCCGGAGCGCAGCACATCCGCTACGCTGAGTGAGGAACACCTCGCGTCGAAAGTCGGCGCGGTCAAGGCGCCGGGGAGGGCGGAATGATCGGAAGCAAGCGGGCCCGACGTGCGAAAACGCGTCCGGACATGCGACGACCCCCGCCGGGGGGGAGAGCGGGGGTCGTCTTCTCCGGCCGACTCGGGGGGGGAGGAGTCGGACCGGGTTAGCACGGTCGCGAACGATCCGTGACTTCCATGGTGTACCCGAGAGGCCTCTCAGGCAAACCCACACGCCCCAGCGTACGCCGAATGGCGGGCACCTATGCTCAGGCTCGTGGAAAACCACTCCTTGCCGCGCACCGCAGCCTTCTTTGACCTGGACAAGACGGTCATTGCGAAGTCATCGACTCTGACCTTCAGCAAGTCCTTCTACCAAGGCGGCCTGATCAACCGCCGCGCCGTCCTGCGGACTGCCTACATCCAGTTCGTCTTCCTCGCCGGAGGCGCCGATCACGATCAGATGGAGCGGATGCGGGAGTACCTCTCCGCGCTCTGCAAAGGCTGGAACGTCCAGCAGGTCAAAGAACTGGTCGCCGAGACCCTGCACGACCTGATCGACCCGATCATCTACGACGAGGCCGCGTCCCTCATCGAGGAGCATCACGCCGCCGGCCGGGACGTGGTGATCGTCTCCACGTCCGGCGCCGAGGTCGTCGAGCCGATCGGGGAGCTCCTCGGGGCCGACCGGGTCGTGGCGACCCGCATGGTCGTCGGTGAGGACGGCTGTTTCACCGGAGAGGTGGAGTACTACGCCTACGGGCCAACGAAGGCGCAGGCGATCCGGGAGCTCGCCGAGTCGGAGGGGTACGACCTGTCGCGCTGCTACGCGTACAGCGACTCCGCCACCGACGTACCGATGCTGGAGACCGTCGGGCACCCTTACGCGGTCAACCCGGACCGCGCGCTGCGCCGCGAGGCGCTGGCCCGCGGATGGCCGGTTCTCGTCTTCACCCGCCCGGTGCGGCTCAAGCAGCGGCTGCCCGCGCTGAGGATGCCGCCCCGCCCGGCGCTCGTCGCGGCGGCCGCGGTGGGTGCGGCGGCGGCCACGGCCGGGCTCGTCTGGTACGCCAGCAGGCGGCGCCAGTCGGCGTAGGCCTCGCCTCGCCCGCCCTCTCCCGGCGCCCACCTTGCCCCGGCTTGATAAGAAAAACCAATAAGCGGAACCAGGGCTTTCGCTTCCCCGGGTACGGGAGTACAAAGGAGTTACGGCCCGCGAGACCGGAGGACATCCGAAAGGATCACCTGTTAAGCAAGAAGGCCCCACGGACCGAAGCACAGAAGCCGAGCACCCACGCGACGTCGACCCGTCGATTACGGGCCAGCCGCACCAGGCGTCGGGCAAAGCACCCCGCCTGATGGGCACATATCGAGGACGCATGGTAACTCGGCGGACGTGCCAGCGGCGGTACCGAATACCGGTACCGCCGCAACCCTGTCCGCTAGGCGGCGCCGCGCTGGAGCGCCTCGCACACCGCCGTCGACTCCCGTACACCGAGCTCCACCGCCCGGCCGCAGTGCGCGATCCACGCCGCCATCCCGTCCGGCGTCCCGGACAGATAGCCGTCGAAGGCG
This sequence comes from Streptomyces sp. NPDC003036, assembly GCF_040611175.1. NCBI lineage: Bacteria > Bacillati > Actinomycetota > Actinomycetes > Kitasatosporales > Streptomycetaceae > Streptomyces > Streptomyces sp. NPDC003036. The sequence goes on from NZ_JBEXNO010000024.1 coordinate 86,820, forward strand.
GCCACGTACGCCTCCCGCCCCAGCTCGGCGTGGCCCACCTCGGCCGGGCAGATCGCCTTGGGGTCCAGCCCGCTGCCGATCAGCACGATGCGCTCCGCCGCCCGCGCCACCAGGCCGCTGTACGTGGTGAAGGGCCGCAGCGCCAGCAGCTCGCCGTGCACGACCGCGGCCGTCACCAGCGCCGGGGCCGAGCTGCCCGCGATGAGCAGGTCCGCCAGGCCCTCCAGCCGGCCGACGACCTCGGCGGCGCCCGGCAGCGGCGCCCGGATCAGCGGCTCGTCGACGGCCTCGCCGTCCTGCCGGGGCCTGCCCACCGCGGCCGCCGAGACCGCGGAAACCCCCGCGTCACCCGCTTCACCGGGGTCGCCCGCCGCCACCAGGTGCAGCCGCGCCAGGACGCGCAGCGGCGACTGCCGCCAGATGGACAGCAGCTGGCCGGCCTCGGCGCCCAGGCGCAGCGCGGCACCGACCGTCCGGGCCTCCGCGTCACCACTGAAGTCCGTGCGCCGGCGCACCTCCTCCAGCGCCCAGTCGGCACCCGCCAGCGCCGCCGAGGCGCGCGCGCCGCGCAGTGCGGCCTCGGACGTGATCTCGCTGCTCCGGCGGCGCATCACCCGGTGGCCGTAGACCCGGTCGACGGCCTTGCGTACGGACTCCACGGCATCGGGGACACCCGGCAGGGCACCCAGGGCGGCCAAGGGGCCAGCGGCACTCGTACTCATAAGTAGGGAGGCTACGCGCCCGGCGTCTTCCGACCCACCGCCGAGTGGCGATCCTCATACGCGCCACAACTTGGCGCAATCACACCGCTACGCACCGCTACTCTATATGAATATGAAGATCGCTTTCGTTGGGAAGGGCGGCAGCGGCAAGACCACGCTGTCCTCGCTCTTCGTCCGCCACCTCGCCGCCACCGGTTCGCCCGTCATCGCCGTCGACGCCGACATCAACCAGCACCTGGGCACCGCTCTCGGTCTGGACGAGGCCGAGGCCGCCGCGCTGCCCGCGATGGGGGCGCATCTGCCCCTGATCAAGGAGTACCTGCGGGGCACGAATCCCCGGATCGCGTCGGCCGAGACGATGATCAAGACGACACCGCCCGGCGAGGGCTCGCGCCTGCTGCGGGTCCGCGAGGACAACCCCGTCTACGACGCCTGCGCCCGCCCCGTACGGCTGGACGACGGCGAGATCAGGCTCATGGCGACGGGCCCCTTCACCGAGACCGACCTGGGAGTGGCCTGCTACCACTCGAAGGTCGGGGCGGTGGAGCTGTGCCTCAACCACCTGGTCGACGGGCCCGACGAGTACGTGGTCGTCGACATGACGGCCGGCTCGGACTCGTTCGCGTCCGGTATGTTCACCCGCTTCGACATGACGTTCCTGGTGGCCGAGCCGACCCGCAAGGGCGTGTCGGTCTACCGCCAGTACAAGGAGTACGCCCGCGACTTCGGCGTCGCGCTCCGGGTCGTCGGCAACAAGGTGCAGGGCCGGGACGACGTGGACTTTCTGCGCGAGGAGGTCGGCGACGACCTGCTGGTGACGGTCGGCCACTCCGACTGGGTGCGCGCGATGGAGAAGGGCCGCCCGGCCCGGTTCGAGCTGCTGGAGTCCGACAACAGGGCCGCGCTGCGGACGCTCCACCGGGCGGCGGCGGACGCGTACGCGCACCGCGACTGGGAGCGCTACACGCGCCAGATGGTCCACTTCCACCTGAAGAACGCGGAGAGCTGGGGCAATGCGAAGACGGGCGCCGACCTGGCGGCCCAGGTCGACCCCGCCTTCGTACTGGGTGAGGGGATCGGCGCCGTTCAGCCCGCCTGACGGGCCTTGGCGGGTGAGGCCGCCGGGGCGGCCGGTCGGGCGCCGAGGAATTCCGCCCAGCCGCCCTTCGGCGCCTCCCCGACCTTCAGGGTGCGCATCTTCGCCAGGACGGCGGGGTCCTGCGCGTCCAGCCAGTCGGCGAGCTGCCGGAAGGACACGCAGCGCACCTCCGCCCGGACGCAGACCTGCGCGATCGTCTCCTCGACGGCGCGCATGTACGTTCCGCCGTTCCACGACTCGAAGTGGTTGCCGATGATCAGCGGGGCGCGGTTGCCGTGGTACGCGCGGTCGAAGGCCTGGAGCATGCCGTCGCGGAACTGGTCACCCCAGTAGTCGTGCATCGAGGAGGCGCCCTTGGCGGTGCCCGACTGGTTGACCATGAAGTTGTAGTCCATGGACAGCGTCTCGAACTGCCGCCCCGGGACGGGGATCATCTGCAGGCCCAGGTCCCACAGCCCGTGCTCCTTCTCGGGCCAGATCTGGTTGTTGATGCCGCTGGTGTCGTAGCGCCAGCCCAGCTCGCTCGCGGCGCGCACGAAGTTCTCCCGGCCCTCCAGGCAGGGGGTGCGGGCGCCGATGAGCTCCTTGTCGTAGTCGAACGGCAGCGGTTGCTCCTCGGTCAGGCCGGCGTTGCTCTTCCAGTTCTTGACGAAGGCCTTGGCCTGGGCGATCTCGCTCTTCCAGTCGCTGACCGACCAGGTGCCCACCCCCGACTCCGGCCCGCAGAAGTGGCCGTTGAAGTGGGTGCCGATCTCGTTGCCCTCCTGCCAGGCGCCGCGCAGCTGGCGCACGGTGTCGCGGATGCCCTCGCGGTCGTTGAAGCCGATGTCGGAGCGGCCGGGCGCGTGTCCGGGCGGGTGGTAGAGCGCCGCCTTCTCCTCCGGCAGCAGGTAGACGCCGCTGAGGAAGTACGTCATCGTCGCGCCGTACTTCTTGCCCACCTTGCGGAAGTGGGAGAACAGCTTCTGGCTGTCCTCGCCGGCGCCGTCCCAGGAGAAGACGACGAACTGCGGCGGCCGCTGACCGGGCTTCAGGCGCTCAGGCTTGCGCAGCCCGGGCTGGGCGCCGGTGAAGGCGGTGGAGCCGTCCCCGATGAGCCGGACCGCGTTCTGGGGGGCCGCCGCCTTCTTCGGGCCGGGGGCGCCCTCGGTGCGGGCGGCCTCGTCGGAGCCGCCGCATCCTGCCAGTCCGGCGACCAGCGCCACCGTGGTCGCGGCAGCGGCCGCGGCCGTACCGACAGTGAACCTCTTCGTGACGGCCATCATCCGCCCGCCCTTCTGTGCTTACGGGGTGCTTACGGGTGCTCCCAGGGGCCCAGGGGGCTGCTGAGAGCGCCGTCAACCTCGCATCACGGGCGCGAGTATGAATGTATGACAAGCCGGACTAGAAGGATTTATCACCGGATCGGGTGAATCGCTGCACTATTTGCCCCGAAAGTCATGCCTGAATCTTTACTCTGCATTACGATCAATTTACTGAGAGTTGGCAAACCTGCTACCCAGCGCCGTAGCCCACGGCCGCCGTGACACACGGCCGCGAACCCCACACGTTCGTTCGAATCGCACGTACCGCGACCGCGCCGCCCCGGAGGACATGGGAACCATGACCGCCTGCATCCCCCCGCGCCTGTCCCGTTCTGGCCGTACGTCCAGCGCGGACGGTGACGCACCTTCCCCATCCCAGCAACCCCACAGCCCGCCCGGCGACGGCCGGTTCCGCGCACCGCGCCGCCGGCCCCGCCTCCGCGGCCGGTTCCACCTCGCGGGTACCGACCTGTCCGCGTCCATCGTCGTCTTCCTCATCGCGCTGCCGCTCTCCCTCGGCATCGCGCTCGCCACCGGAGCGCCGCTCCAGGCCGGACTGGTCGCCGCCGCGGTCGGCGGCATCGTCGTCGGCCGGTTCGGCGGTTCACCGCTCCAGGTCAGCGGGCCCGCCGCCGGACTGACCCTTGTCACCGCCGAGTTGATCCAGAAGTACGGCTGGCGCACCACCTGCGCCATCACCGTCCTCGCCGGACTCGGTCAACTCGGCCTGTCCGCACTGCGGGTGGCCCGCTCGGCGCTCGCCGTCTCCCCCGCGATCGTGCACGGCATGGTGGCGGGCATCGGGACGACGATCGCCCTCGCCCAGCTCCATGTCGTCCTCGGCGGTACGCCGCAGAGCTCCGCCGTTGACAACGCACTCGGTCTGCCAGCCCAGTTGATGGACCTACACCTGGCGGGGCTCTCCGTAAGCGCTGTCACCATCACCCTCCTGCTGCTCTGGCCGCGGATCCCCGGGACCGTCGGCAGGATGCTGCGGAGGGTGCCCGCCGCACTGGCCGCGGTGGGGGCGGCGACCCTGCTGGCCGTCGCCTCGGGAATGCGCGTGCCCCGCGTGGACCTGCCCTCCTGGACCAGCCACGCGCTGCCCGGGCTGCCCGAGGGGCCGGTTCTCGGCATCGCCGCCGGCGTCCTGACCATCACGCTCGTCACCAGTGTCCAGTCGCTGCTCTCCGCCGTGGCCGTCGACAAGCTGGTGGCCGCCCGCAAGGAGCCCAAGGTTCATGTGCCGCGCTCGAACCTCGACCGCGAGCTGGCGGGGCAGGGAGCGGCGAACATCGTCTCCGGGGCGCTGGGCGGTCTGCCGGTCGCCGGTGTCGCGGTGCGCAGCGTCGCCAACGTGTCGGCGGGCGCCGTCAGCCGCAACTCCACGATGCTGCACGGCCTGTGGGTCGTGCTGGCCGCCCTCTTCCTCGTCCCCGTCCTGGACCTGATCCCGCTGCCCGCGCTCGCGGCGCTGGTGATGGTCGTCGGCATCCAGATGGTCAGCATCACCCACATCCGCAGCGTCACGCGCCACCGCGAGGTCGTCGTGTACGCGGTGACGGTGGCCGGTGTCGTGCTGATCGGCATCCTGGAGGGCGTGGCGCTCGGCATCGTGACGGCCACGGGGCTCGCGATGCACCGGCTGTCCAAGACCCGCATCACCATCGAGAGCAGGGACGGCGCCGAGCACGTGCGGGTGCGCGGACAGTTGACGTTCCTCGCGGTACCGCGGCTGAGCCGGGCGCTGCACCAGATCCCTCAAGGCGCGTACGTCGTCGTCGAGCTGGACGGGTCCTTCATGGACCACGCCGCCTACGAAACGCTCCAGGACTGGCAGATGACCCATCTGGCGCGAGGCGGACAGGTGGAGGTGGCCGGGCGTTCCGGGGTGCGGATCGGCGAGCTGGGTTCCGGTGGGCACGCCTGCTGCCGGCCGTGGACCGCGTGGCGCAACCACCACTGCGGCGACCACTCGGAGGCCGAGGAGCCCAAGCCCGCGAGCGGCGTGCCGGACGAGTCGGGCGACTGGGGCTCGTCGCCGTCGCCGTCGCCGACAGCACCGCCGGGCCCGACCGGCCGCCAACTGGCCACCGGGCTCAGCTCCTTCCAGCGCAACACGGCCCCCCTGGTGCGGGACGAGCTGGCGCGGCTCGCGCGCGAGGGCCAGCAGCCGTCGCAGCTCTTCCTCACCTGCGCCGACTCCCGCCTGGTGACGAGCATGATCACGGCCAGCGGACCGGGTGACCTGTTCACCGTGCGGAACGTGGGCAATCTGGTGCCGCTGCCGGGGGAGGAGTCCGGGGACGACTCGGTGGCGGCCGCGATCGAGTACGCGGTCGACGTGCTGCAGGTGCAGTCCATCACCGTGTGCGGCCACTCGGGCTGCGGCGCCATGCAGACCCTGCTGAACGGCGCGCCCGGGACACCGGCGGCAGCGCGGACCCCGCTGCGGCGCTGGCTGCGGCACGCGCAGCCGAGCGTGGACCGCATGAAGAGCAAGCACCGCACCTGGGCGCGGCTCTCCGGCCGTCTGCCGGCGGACGCGGTCGAGCAGCTGTGCCTGACGAACGTGGTCCAGCAGCTGGAGCACCTGAAGGCCCACGAGTCGGTGGCACGCCGGCTCGCCGAGGGCACGCTGGAGCTCCACGGCATGTACTTCCACGTCGGCGAGGCGCAGGCGTATCTGCTGTCGGGGTCGGACGGGTTCGACGAGGTCTTCGACCCCGTGACCCCCACGCGCCGGGAGGGCGCCCCGGCATGAGCCGGGCCCGTCCCGTTCCGGTGGCGTCCCGGGCCCGTCCCCGTGGCGTCCCGGGTCCGTCCCGGTCCCGTCCCGCCGTGGCCCGGCCCCGACCCGTGGCCCGGGCCACGGCCATGGCCTCGCCGCGCCGGTGAACCTCCGGCGGCCGGCGGCCGTGGACGTCGGTGTGGTTCCTTCTCCCCGCCGCCCGGGGAGGGGGAGCCACATCAACGCCCCACCTCGAACGGCCCCACCTCCGACGCCAACAGGTCTAAACCAATGCTCGGGAAACCCTTGTCATCCCGGGCACCTGGCTGATGAGCTATGGGCTGGGACACATCGGACGCCCTGGGAATGGGAGATGTCGTGAGCAACGAGAGCTTGGCCAACCTGCTGCGGGAGGAGCGCCGCTTCGCTCCGCCCGCCGAGCTGGCAGCGCACGCGAACGTGACGGCGGACGCGTACGAGCAGGCCAAGGCGGACAGGCTCGGGTTCTGGGCCGAGCAGGCGCGGCGGCTGAGCTGGGCCACCGAGCCGACCGAGATCCTCGACTGGTCCAACCCGCCCTTCGCGAAGTGGTTCGCCGACGGCAAGCTCAACGTCGCGTACAACTGCGTGGACCGCCACGTCGAGGCCGGCCACGGCGACCGCGTCGCCATCCACTTCGAAGGCGAGCCGGGCGACAGCCGGGCCCTGACGTACGCCGAGCTCAAGGACGAGGTCTCCAAGGCGGCCAACGCGCTGACCGAACTCGGCGTCCGCAAGGGCGACCGGGTCGCGGTGTACCTGCCGATGATCCCCGAGGCCGCCATCGCGATGCTCGCCTGCGCCCGCATCGGCGCCGCGCACTCGGTCGTCTTCGGCGGCTTCTCGGCCGACGCCGTCGCGTCCCGCATCCAGGACGCCGACGCCAAGCTGGTCATCACCGCCGACGGCGGTTACCGGCGCGGCAAGCCGTCCGCGCTCAAGCCGGCCATCGACGAGGCCGTGGCCAAGTGCCCGCAGGTGGAGCACGTGCTCGTGGTCCGCCGTACCGGCCAGGACACCGCCTTCACCGAGGGCCGCGACCTGTGGTGGGACGACGTCGTGGGCCGCCAGTCCAGCGAGCACACGCCCGAGGCGTTCGACGCCGAGCATCCGCTCTTCATCCTCTACACCTCCGGTACGACGGGGAAGCCCAAGGGCATCCTGCACACCTCCGGCGGCTACCTCACCCAGACGGCGTACACGCACCACGCCGTCTTCGACCTCAAGCCGGAGACCGACGTCTACTGGTGCACCGCCGACATCGGCTGGGTGACGGGCCACTCGTACATCGTCTACGGGCCGCTGGCCAACGGCGCGACGCAGGTCATGTACGAGGGCACGCCCGACACGCCGCACCAGGGCCGGTTCTGGGAGATCGTCCAGAAGTACGGCGTCACGATCCTCTACACCGCGCCGACCGCGATCCGTACGTTCATGAAGTGGGGCGACGACATCCCCGCCAAGTTCGACCTGTCCAGCCTCCGCGTGCTCGGGTCGGTCGGCGAGCCGATCAACCCCGAGGCGTGGATCTGGTACCGGGAGAACATCGGCGCCGGCAAGACCCCGATCGTCGACACCTGGTGGCAGACCGAGACCGGCGCGATGATGATCTCGCCGCTGCCCGGCGTCACCGAGACCAAGCCCGGCTCGGCCCAGCGTCCGCTGCCCGGCATCTCCGCCACCGTCGTGGACGACGACGCGAACGAGGTGCCCAACGGCGGGGGCGGCTACCTCGTCCTGACCGAGCCGTGGCCGTCGATGCTCCGCACCATCTGGGGCGACGACCAGCGCTTCATCGACACCTACTGGTCGCGGTTCGACGGCAAGTACTTCGCCGGGGACGGCGCCAAGAAGGACGACGACGGCGACATCTGGCTGCTCGGCCGGGTGGACGACGTCATGCTGGTCTCCGGCCACAACATCTCCACCACCGAGGTCGAGTCCGCGCTCGTCTCGCACCCGAAGGTCGCCGAGGCGGCGGTCGTCGGCGCGGCCGACGAGACGACCGGCCAGGCCATCGTCGCGTTCGTGATCCTGCGCGGCACGGCGAGCGAGGACGACTCCCTCGTCGCCGATCTGCGCAACCACGTGGGCGCCACCCTCGGCCCGATCGCGAAGCCGAAGCGGATCCTGCCGGTCGCCGAGCTGCCCAAGACGCGCTCCGGCAAGATCATGCGCCGCCTGCTGCGCGATGTGGCGGAGAACCGGGAGCTGGGTGACGTCACCACCCTGACCGATTCGTCCGTTATGACACTGATTCAGTCCAAGCTGCCGGCCGCCTCCAGCGAGGACTGACCCGGCGGCCAGAGGGCATCCGGAGGGCACCCGGCGCGCATCGCGCCCGGGTGCCCTCTTCGCATGCGCCCGGTAGGGTAAGGATCACGTCAACAAAGCAACAAGAGTTCGAAGGTGCGCCGGGAAGTCTGGTCGGCAGGTTTATTCGTCCTGCCCGCCGCCGTACCGTCCGGAGGTCCCCCTGTGGCCGCGCCCCAGTCGAACCCCTCGAACACCTCCGCCGCCCGGAAGTTCCTCGGGCGGCTCCCCTTCCCCGAGCGGACGTTCGTCGCGGACGCGCTGCGCGCCGAGACCGTCGGCGGCATCCTCCTCCTGCTCGCCGCCGTCGCCGCCCTGATCTGGGCGAACACCCCGCTCAGCGCAAGCTACGCGACGGTCCGCGACTTCCACATAGGCCCGGCCGCGCTCGGCCTGGACCTCTCCCTCCAGCACTGGGCCGCCGACGGCCTCCTCGCCATCTTCTTCTTCGTCGCCGGCGTCGAACTCAAGCGTGAGCTCGTCGCCGGCGAGCTGCGCGACCCGAAGGCCGCCGCCCTGCCCGTGGTCGCCGCGCTCTGCGGCATGATCGCCCCCGCTCTCGTCTACGTCGTGACCAACGCCGTCGGCGGCGGCTCCCTCGCCGGCTGGGCCGTCCCCACCGCCACCGACATCGCCTTCGCCCTCGCCGTCCTGGCCGTCATCGGCACCTCGCTGCCGTCCGCGCTGCGCGCCTTCCTCCTCACGCTCGCCGTCGTCGACGACCTCTTCGCGATCCTGATCATCGCGGTCTTCTTCACCAACGACCTGAACTTCGCCGCGCTCGGCGGCGCCGTCGCCGGTCTGGCCGTCTTCTGGTTCCTCCTGCGCAAGGGCGTGCGCGGCTGGTACGTGTACGTACCGCTGGCGCTGGTCATCTGGGGCCTGATGTACAACAGCGGCGTCCACGCCACCATCGCGGGCGTCGCCATGGGCCTGATGCTGCGCTGCACCCGCCACGAGGGCGAGGCGCACTCCCCCGGCGAGCACATCGAGCACCTGGTGCGGCCGGTGTCTGCCGGTCTGGCCGTCCCGCTGTTCGCGCTGTTCTCGGCCGGGGTGTCGGTCTCCGGCGACGCGCTGGGGGACGTCTTCACCGAGCCCGTGACGCTCGGTGTGGTGCTTGGCCTGGTGGTCGGCAAGGCCGTCGGCATCTTCGGCGGTACGTGGCTGACGGCCCGCTTCACCAGGGCGTCGCTCAACGAGGATCTGGCCTGGGCGGACCTCTTCGCCGTCGCCACGCTCGCCGGCATCGGCTTCACCGTCTCCCTCCTCATCGGAGAGCTCGCCTTCGCCGGGGACACGGCCCTGACCGACGAGGTCAAGGCGGCCGTCCTGATGGGCTCCCTCATCTCCGCCCTACTCGCCTCGGTCCTGCTGAAGCTGCGCGTCCGCAAGTACCAGGCGCTGCTCGAGGAGGAGGAGCGCGACGAGGACCTCAGCGGCGTGCCGGACGTGTACGAGATCGGCGACCCCGCGTACCACCTGAGGATGGCCGAGCTGTACGAGAAGAAGGCCGCCGACCACCGGCGGCAGGCGGCTGAAGCGGCCGCCGCCCGGGCCGAAGTGGCGGGGGCAACGCGCAGGGACGGCGACGGTCCGGCATGATCTGAGGTCGGACCGTAGGAGAGAAGAGGGAGCGAGACGATGAGCGACCCCGCCGGCAACGGTGCATTCGGCGCAGCTGGCACGGACCGCAGTCTCGGCCAACTGGTCGCTTCGGCGACCACCGAGCTGTCCGCGCTCGTGCACGACGAGATCGCGCTGGCCAAGGCCGAACTGCGTCAGGACGTCAAGCGCGGCGCGATGGGCGGTGCGGCCCTCAGCATCGCGGGCGTGTTCGCGCTCTTCTCGCTGCCGGTGCTGAGCTTCGCCGCCGCGTACGGCATCCACAACCTGGGGCTCGGGCTGGCCTGGTCCTTCCTGATCGTGGGCGGCGCGTACCTGGTGCTGGCGGCGCTGGCGGCGCTGCTGGCCGTGACCAAGTTCAAGAAGGTGAAGCCGCCGGAGCGGTCCATTCGCTCGGCGAAGCGGTCGGCGGCGGTGCTGGGCAACGCCAAACCGCACCCGCGGGCGGCCGCCCCCGCCCTTCCGGTCAAGGGCGAGGCCGAGGGTGTGGCACGCTCATCCGCATGACGGTCCCTGAGAGCAGCGCGGGCAGCACGAGCGGCGCAGGCAGCGCGGGCGGCCCCGGCAGCCCCGCCGGCAGTCCGGTACGGATGGACGGTCCCTGGATCCACAGGGACGTGGCGGCCAACGGGGCGCGCTTCCACATCGCCGAGATGGGCGACGGGCCGCTGGTGCTGCTGCTGCACGGCTTTCCGCAGTTCTGGTGGACGTGGCGCCACCAGCTGCCGGCCCTCGCCGACGCCGGTTTCCGCGCGGTGGCGATGGACCTGCGGGGCGTGGGCGGCAGCGACCGTACGCCGCGCGGTTACGACCCCGCCAACCTGGCCCTCGACATCACCGGTGTGGTGCGCTCGCTGGGCGAGCCGGACGCCGCCCTCGTCGGCCACGACCTCGGCGGCTACCTGGCGTGGACGGCGGCGGTGATGCGGCCGAAGCTGGTGCGGCGCCTGGTGGTGTCCTCGATGCCGCATCCGCGCCGGTGGCGCTCGGCGATGCTCTCCGACTTCGCGCAGACCCGGGCCAACTCGTACGTCTGGGGCTTCCAGCGGCCGTGGCTGCCCGAGCGTCAGCTGGTCGCGGACGACGCGGCGTTGGTGGGCCGGCTGATCCGGGACTGGTCGGGGCCGGGGGCGGACGAGCCGAACGAGGACGCGATCGACGCGTACCGGCGGGCGATGACCATCCCGTCGACGGCGCACTGCTCGATCGAGCCGTACCGGTGGATGGTGCGGTCGCTGGCCCGGCCGGACGGCATCCAGTTCAACCGGCGCATGAAGCGGCCGGTGCGGGTGCCGACGCTGCATCTGCACGGCGCGCTGGACCCGGTGATGCGTACGCGCAGCGCGGCCGGTTCGGGCGAGTACGTGGAAGCCCCGTACCGCTGGCGGCTGTTCGAGGGCCTCGGCCACTTCCCGCACGAGGAGGACCCGGTGGCCTTCTCGACCGAGCTCGTCAACTGGCTGAAGGACCCCGAGCCGGACCGGTAGGAGGTTGCACCGGAAACGGGATTGAACGGTTGTCCTACGAACAGCCAAATGCCTGGCGCATAGGCCGATTGGCCGCTCCGCGGGCGGTTACCGACCTTGGGGCCCGGGCAGAGGTCCGGGTATGGGCTGGACGCACGACTACGCTGACGCAGCACGCAACCGCCGCTCCGCCTCGGCCTCCGCGCCGAACCCGCAGAGGAGCGGCCCGCAGGGCCAGGGACCCGATCCCCGCCTCGGGATCTCCCTCATCCTGCGCCGCCGGGCCCGCTGGGTCTCGGCCCGGCTGCGGCACACGCACCTGAGCCCACGCGACTGAGTCCGCGAGGCCGAGCCCTCGCGGCCGAGCCCTCGCGGCCGAGCCCTCGCGGCCGAGCCCTCGCGGTCGAGCCGGCAGGCACGGCTCGGCGCGGGGCTCGGTTCGCGGCTCAGAGCGCGCAGGCCTGGCTGTCGACCTGCTGGTTGGCGGTGCGGCCGCGCGCGATGTCGTCGCGGATCTCGTCGACCGTCAGGGCGTAACCGGTGTTCACGTCGTCCAGGGACCTCGCGAAGATGACGCCGTAGACCTTGCCGTCCGGGGTGAGCAGCGGGCCGCCGGAGTTGCCCTGGCGGACGGTCGCGAAGAGCGAGTACACATCGCGGCGCACCTCGTCGCGGTGGTAGATGTCCGGGCCGTTGGCGTTGATCCGGCCGCGGACGCGCGCGGAGCGGACGTCGTACGCGCCGTTCTCCGGGAAGCCCGCGACGATGGCGCTGTCCCCGCTGACCGCGTCCGTGTCCGTGAACTGCAGCGGTGTCGCCTTCAGGTCCGGTACGTCGAGGACGGCGATGTCGCGCTGCCAGTCGTACAGGACCACCCGCGCGTCGTACAGCCGTCCCTGACCGCCTATCTGGACGGTCGGTTCGTCGACTCCGCCCACCACGTGGGCGTTGGTCATCACACGGCGCTCCGCGAAGACGAAGCCGGTGCCTTCGAGGACCTTGCCGCAGCCCTGGGCCGTACCGACGACCTTGACGATGGACTTCTGCGCGCGGGCCGCCACCGGGCTGCCGGCGAGCGCCGGGTCCGGCGGGCTCACCTCCGTGATGGGCTCGTTGGCGAACGGGCTGAAGACCTGCGGGAAGCCGTTCTGCGCCAGGACGGAGGAGAAGTCGGCGAACCAGGTCGACGCCTCGGCCGGCATCACGCGCGAGACACCGAGCAGCACCTTGGAGTTGCGGACCTCCTTGCCGAGCGTCGGCAGGGACGTACCGGCGAGGGCGGAGCCGATCAGCCAGGCGACCAGCAGCATCGCCACCACGTTGACGAGGGCGCCGCCGGTGGCGTCGAGGGCGCGCGCGGGCGACCAGGTGATGTGCCGGCGGAGCTTGTTGCCCAGGTGGGTGGTGAAGGCCTGGCCCACGGAGGCGCAGACGATGACGATGACGACGGCGACGATCGCGGCGGTCGTCGAGACCTTGGCGTCGTCCGTCAGCGGTCCCCAGGCGAGCGGAAGCAGGTAGACCGCGACGAGGCCGCCGCCGAGGAAACCGATCACCGACAGGATTCCGACGACGAAGCCCTGACGGTAGCCAACGATCGCGAACCAGACGGCGGCGACCAGCAACAGGATGTCCAGCACGTTCACCGTCATTAGCCTCGCAGATTCGTCTCCGGCCACCCGGACCGGCCTCGGAGCGGAGTCATCAGCCTGTCATGAGCGCCAGTCGAGCGGGACCTGCCTGGTGCGGTCCCAGGGGCGCTCCCAGCCGGCGAAGTGGGCGATGCGGTCGATGACGCCGGCGGTGAAGCCCCACACGAGGGCGGATTCGACCAGGAATGCCGGGCCGTGGTGGCCGCTGGGGTGGATAGCCGTGGCACGGTTGGCCGGGTCCGTGAGATCCGCCACGGGCACCGTGAAGACGCGGGCGGTCTCGGCCGGGTCGACGGCGCGGAACGGGCTCGGGGACCGCCACCAGCCGAGGACGGGCGTCACGACGAAGCCGCTCACCGGGATGTAGAGGCGCGGCAGCACGCCGAAGATCTGTACGCCGGCGGGGTCGAGGCCCGTCTCCTCCTCCGCCTCGCGCAGCGCGGCGCGCAGGGGACCGGTGGTGGCCGGGTCGCCGTCCTCGGGGTCGAGGGCGCCGCCGGGGAACGACGGCTGGCCGGCGTGCGAGCGCAGGCTGCCGGCGCGCTCCATGAGGAGCAGCTCGGGGCCGCGGTCGCCCTCGCCGAAGAGGATGAGCACGGCGGCCTGGCGGCCCCCCTCCTCGGGCGGCAGGAACCGGCTCAGCTGCTCGGGCGCGATGGTGCGGGCCGCGCGGGCGAGGGGCCGCAGCCACGCGGGCAGCCCCTCGTCACTGACGGCCACCGCCGTGCCGGCCGTACCGGCCCATCCGGACGTACCGGCCTTGCCGGCGTGTCCTCCGCCCTCCTGCCGGGCGTCCTGCTCAGCGCGTGTCATAGGCACCCCCGGCTTTCCCAACGCGTTCCGGCCCCTGGTTCGTTCCGTCACCGTCCGTCACGCGTTCCGTCACGCGCACCGCCACCCGTACGGTCACTCGTCATCGCCCGTGCCGAGCGGGGCCGCGGGCCGTCCCGGATAGTCCGGCGGCGGGGCCAGGCGCTGGCCGGGAAGGCCGCCCATCTCGTACTTCAGCAGCTTCTTCGCCTTCTCCGGGTCCGTCTCGCCCTCGCCGTACGACGGGCAGAGCGGCGCGATGGGGCAGGCGCCGCAGGCGGGCTTGCGGGAGTGGCAGATCCGGCGGCCGTGGAAGATCACGCGGTGGGAGAGCATCGTCCAGTCGGACTTCGGGAAGATCGCGCAGATCTCCTCCTCGACCTTCTCCGGGTCCTCCTGCTCCGTCCACTTCCAGCGGCGCACGAGGCGGCCGAAGTGGGTGTCCACGGTGATGCCCGGTACCCCGAAGGCGTTGCCCAGGACCACGTTGGCGGTCTTGCGGCCCACGCCGGGCAGGGTGACGAGGTCCTCCAGGCGGCCGGGGACCTCGCCGCCGAAGGTGTCCCGGAGCGCCGTGGAGAGCCCGATCAGGGACTTCGCCTTGGCGCGGAAGAAGCCGGTCGGCCGGATCAGCTCCTCCAGCTCCTCGGGCACGGCGGCGGCCATGTCCTCGGGCGTCGGGTACTTCGCGAAGAGCGCCGGGGTCGTCTGGTTGACGCGGAGGTCGGTCGTCTGGGCCGACAGGACGGTCGCGACGAGCAGCTCGAAGGGGTTGCGGAAGTCGAGCTCGGGATGGGCGTACGGATACACCTCGGCGAGCTCGCGGTTGATCCGCCGCGCCCGCCGCACCATCGCCAGCCGCGACTCGCCCTTGCCCGCGCCCTTCGCCGTCCCGGCGGCCTTCACCGCTCCGGCAGCCTTAGATGGCGCGGCCTTGGACGGCGTGCGAGCGGGCTTGCCCGCGGCGGTCGGCTCGGCAGACGACCGCCCGCGGGACGAACCGCCCGATTTGCTTGCCTTTGTCGTTTTTTTCGATGAAGGCGACGCGTGTTCGCCCACAGCGGAATTCTGTTCCCCGGACACTCTCCCGGCCCCCTTGGCCTGCGCTCTCACCGGCGAATTGGACACCCGGCCAGCCTAAGCGCCGACACCGACATCCGCCCCGGGCACAGGCGATCACGACCCAATCGGGGCCCTGCCGCACGGACACGCGTACCAGTGCGTCAAACTTGTTGTGATTGATCGCACTGTTTTACCGTCCGGCATCATGGGACCCAACGTCCCTGAGCAGGTCGACATAGGAGAGAACTCGTGGACGACGTTCTGCGGCGCGCCCCGCTCTTCGCGGCGCTCGATGACGAGCAGGCCGCGGAGCTCCGCGCCTCGATGAGTGAGGTGACGCTCGCCCGTGGCGACGCGCTCTTCCACGAAGGCGACCCGGGCGATCGGCTCTACGTGGTCACCGAGGGCAAGGTGAAGCTGCACCGCACCTCCCCCGACGGGCGCGAGAACATGCTCGCCGTCCTGGGCCCCGGCGAGCTGATCGGCGAGCTGTCCCTCTTCGACCCGGGCCCGCGCACCGCCACCGCGACCGCGCTGACCGAGGTCAAGCTCCTGGGCCTCGGCCACGGCGACCTCCAGCCCTGGCTGAACGCCCGCCCCGAGGTGGCCAGCGCCCTGCTGCGCGCCGTCGCGCGGCGCCTGCGCAAGACCAACGACCAGATGTCGGACCTGGTCTTCTCCGACGTGCCGGGCCGCGTCGCCCGCGCGCTCCTGGACCTGTCGCGCCGCTTCGGCGTGCAGTCCGAGGAGGGCATCCACGTGGTGCACGACCTCACCCAGGAGGAGCTGGCCCAGCTCGTCGGCGCCTCCCGCGAGACGGTCAACAAGGCCCTCGCCGACTTCGCCGGCCGCGGCTGGCTCCGTCTGGAGGCCCGCGCCGTGATCCTGCTGGACGTGGAGCGGCTCGCCAAGCGCTCGCGCTGACCCACGCGCCAGTACGCGCCGCGCCAGTACCCCGTTCGTACGAAAGGGCCGCCCCGCGATCCGCGGGGCGGCCCTTCGTGCGTCCGGCGCGTCGCGCCGTCACGTCACTTCTTCGTGCCGTCCACGATCAGCGGGTTCCCGCTCCCGCCACCGCACGGCACGGCGTACACCGGCTGCTTCGCGGCCGCCTCCTTGAAGGCGTCGATGCACTGGTTCAGCAGGACCTTGTCCGTGAGCGAGTCGCTGAGGATCTTGTTCGCCTTCGCGATGCCCTCCGCCTCGACCCGGCGGCGCTCCGCCTCCGCCTTCGCCGTGAGCGCGGCCTCGGTGGCCCGCTCCGTCGCCTGCTGCTGCTGGATCTTGCGGTCGATCTGGCCCTGGAGCTGGTCCGACGGCTTCACGTTCCGCAGGTTGACCGTCGTCACGGCGATGCCGCGCGGGGCGAGCCGCTCCTCGATGAGGTCGCCGATCTCCGCGTTGATCTTCTCGCGGGCCGACGCGTACCCCTCCTCGCTCGTGTGACGTGCGAAGACGTTACGGATGATCTCCCGGCTGTCCGGGAAGACCAGCCGCTGCTGGATCGCCTCCTCGCTGCCGGCCAGCTTGTACAGCTCGACGGCCTTGGCCGGGGTGACGGACCACTTCACCGTCACCTCCGCGTACATCACGCCGCCCTGCGACGAGCGGACCTCGACCACGTCCTTGTCGGAGAGGTTCAGGTCCACCGGGCGCGTCGAGAAGGTGGTGACGTTCGTGAACGGCGAGGTGAAGTTCATGCCGGACGTCATCGGCGAGCCGACCTTGCCGAAGGTGACCGGTACGCCGACCTCGTACGCGCTGATGACGTGCAGGCAACTGCTCAGCGCCGCGAACAGCCCGGCGAGCAGCGCCCCGGCCGCGCCGAGCGTGAGGCCGCGCCGGTCGCTGCCGCGGCCGACGAAGAAGAGCACCGCCGCCGCTATGAGCAGCAGGATGGACAGGATGAACACGTGGATTCCCCCCATGGCCAGGCCCCAGGAACGAGCCGAGTAAGCGGAGGGTAAAGCATCGGCCCGAGACCACTCACCCGAGCCCGAGCCCGCCCGACCCCGCGCCCGAGCCCGGGCCTCGCGGCGCGGTTCAGATCAGGCCGTGGTCGCTCAGGTACTCCAGCTGGGCCCGTACCGACAGCTCGGCCGCCGGCCACAGCGAACGGTCCACGTCCGCGTAGACGTGCGCCACGACCTCCTGGGCGGTCCGGTAGCCGTTCTCGACGGCCGTCTCCACCTGGGCGAGCCGGCTCGCGCGGTGGGCCAGGTAGTACTCGACCGCCCCCTGGGCGTCCTCCAGCACCGGCCCGTGCCCCGGCAGCACCGTGTGGACCCCGTCGTCGACCGTCAGCGAGCGCAGCCGCCGCAGGGAGTCCAGGTAGTCGCCGAGGCGGCCGTCCGGGTGCGCCACCATCGTCGTACCGCGCCCCAGGATGGTGTCGCCGGTCAGCACGGCGCGGTCGGCCGGGAGGTGGAAGCTGAGCGAGTCGGCGGTGTGGCCGGGCGTCGGTACGACGCGCAGCTCCAGGCCCCCGACCTCGACCACCTCGCCCGCCCGGAGCCCCTCGTCGCCGAGGCGCAGCGCCGGGTCCAGGGCCCGTACCGGCGTGCCGGTCAGCTCGGCGAAGCGGCCCGCGCCCTCCGCGTGGTCGGCGTGGCCGTGCGTGAGGAGTGTGAGCGCGACGCGCTTGCCCATCCGCTCGGTCGTCTCGACGACCCGCGACAGATGGCCCTCGTCGAGCGGCCCGGGGTCGACGACCACGGCGAGCGCGGAGTCCGGCTCGGACAGGATCCAGGTGTTCGTGCCGTCGAGGGTCATCGCGGACGGGTTGGGCGCGAGCACGTTGACGGCGCGTCGGGTCGCGGGGCCGGAGATCACGGCTCCGCGCGGCTGTCCGGGAAGCGCGGCGGCGTCGGTCATGCGGAAGGCCCCCCTGTCGGCGTCTGCGTGGACACCCGCTTGGTGAACTCGTCGTGGCCCGGCCAGCTCAGGATCACCTGGTCGCCTTCCAGGCGCGCCTCGGCCAGTACGGGCGTGAGGTCCTGGTCCCGGGCCGCGGCGAGGGCGGCGGCGGGCGTGGTGGCGTACCGCGCGAGGGCGCGCAGCGTGGCGATGGTCGGGGGCATCATCAGCAGCTCGCCCCGGTCGTACCCGGCCGCCGCGTCCGCCGGGCGGATCCACACCGTGCGGTCGGCCTCGGTGGAGGCGTTCCGGGTGCGCTGGCCCTCGGGCAGGGCGGCCACGAAGAACCAGGTGTCGTAGCGGCGCGGCTCGAACTCCGGGGTGATCCAGCGCGCCCACGCCCCGAGGAGGTCGGAGCGGAGCACCAGCCCGCGCCGGTCCAGGAACTCGGCGAAGGCCAGCTCCCGGGCCACCAGGGCCGCCCGGTCCGCCTCCCAGTCGTCGCCCGTGGTGTCGGCGACGACGGAGCCGGCCGTCGGCCCCGCGAGGAGGACGCCCGCCTCCTCGTACGTCTCGCGCACCGCCGCGCACACGACGGCCTGCGCCTCGGCGGGGTCCGCGACCCCGAGGCGGGCCGCCCAGTCGGCGGGGGACGGGCCCGCCCAGCGCACCGGGGTCCGGTCGCGGGGGTCGACACCGCCGCCGGGGTACGCGTACGCGCCGCCCGCGAACGCCATGGACGTACGCCGGCGGAGCATGTGGACCTGCGTGCCCTCGGCGCCGTGAGTGCCGTGGGCGTCGTCGCGCAGGAGCATCACGGTCGCGGCCCGCTTCGGGGGCACGACCACGAGGGACCCGTCGGCGAGCGCGCGGATGCGGTCGGGCCACTCCGGTGGGTACCACTGACCATTGGACATGGCCGGATGCTATGCGCATCCGGCCCGATGTTCGAGAGGAACCCGTCAGCCCAGGGGGCCGCCTCCGGTAAGACTCCGGTCAGGCCCCCGGTCCGTCCTCCGGTCCGGCGTCCGGTCAGTCCTGGACGAGCTCGACCTGGATCTCGACCTCGACCGGCGCGTCCAGCGGCAGCACCGCGACGCCCACCGCGCTGCGCGCGTGCACGCCCTTGTCGCCGAGCACCTCGCCCAGCAGCTCGCTCGCGCCGTTGAGCACGGCCGGCTGCCCGGTGAAGTCCGGCGCGGAGGCGACGAACCCGACGACCTTCACGACGCGGGCGATGCGGTCCAGGTCCCCGGCGACCGACTTGACGGCCGCCAGCGCGTTGAGCGCGCAGATGCGCGCGAGCTCCTTGGCCTCCTCGGGCGTGACCTCGCCGCCCACCTTGCCGGTGACCGGAAGCTTGCCCTCCACCATCGGGAGCTGGCCCGCCGTGTACACGTACACGCCCGACTGGACGGCCGGCTGGTACGCCGCCAGCGGCGGCACGACCTGGGGCAGCGTCAGGCCGAGCTCGGCGAGCGTCGCCTCGACACGGCCCGTCACGCCTTCTCCCGCTTCAGGTACGCCACGAGCTGCTCGGGGTTGTTCGGTCCCGGCACGACCTGGACGAGCTCCCAGCCGTCCTCGCCCCAGGTGTCCAGGATCTGCTTGGTCGCGTGCACGAGAAGCGGCACAGTCGCGTATTCCCACTTGGTCATGGTGCCGACTGTAGCCGCTGCCACCGACGGCGACGGCGCCAAGGGCAGCCTCCTGCTTGCCGTGCCGGGGCACTGGTTAGGCTCGAAGGCGTGAGCAGGCTCCAGGTCGTCAGCGGCAAGGGCGGTACCGGTAAGACGACGGTCGCCGCCGCCCTCGCGCTCGCCCTCGCGACCGAGGGCAGGCGGACCCTCCTCGTGGAGGTCGAAGGCAGACAGGGCATCGCACAACTCTTCGAAACGGAGGCGCTTCCGTACGAGGAGCGCAAGATCGCCGTCGCGCCGGGCGGCGGCGAGGTGTACGCGCTGGCCATCGACGCCGAGCGCGCCCTCCTCGACTACCTCCAGATGTTCTACAAACTCGGCTCGGCCGGGCGGGCGCTGAAGAAGCTCGGCGCCATCGACTTCGCGACCACCATCGCCCCCGGCGTACGCGACGTCCTGCTGACCGGCAAGGCGTGCGAGGCGGTACGCCGCCGGGAGAAGCACGGCGGGTTCACGTACGACTACGTCGTCATGGACGCCCCGCCCACCGGGCGCATCACCCGGTTCCTGAACGTCAACGACGAGGTGGCCGGGCTCGCGCGCATCGGGCCGATACACAACCAGGCGCAGGCCGTGATGCGGGTCCTGAAGTCCCCGGAGACGGCCGTGCACCTGGTGACCCTGCTGGAGGAGATGCCCGTCCAGGAGACCGCGGACGGCATCGCCGAGCTGCGCGACGCCTCGCTCCCGGTCGGCAACGTCATCGTCAACATGGTCCGCCCGCACGTCCTGGACGAGCACGCGGTACGGGCGGCCGCCGGCGACCACCGCAAGGACATCGCCAAGGCGCTCGCCGCCGCGGGCGTGAGCGCCCCGACCCGGCTGGTCACCCCGCTCCTCGACCAGGCCGCCGAGCACGCGCGCCGGGTGGAGCTGGAGCGGGAGCAGCGCGAGGTGCTGGCGAAGCTTCAGGTCCCGTTGTACGAACTGCCCTTCTTGGGGGAGGGCGTCGACATCGCCGGGCTGTACCGGCTGGCCAAGGACGTACGCGAGCAGCTTGGGGGGACCGCATGACCCTGGACCCGGCCCCGGCCCTGGAGGTCGATCCGCTCCTCGACGACCCGGCGACGCGGATCATCGTGTGCTGCGGCGCGGGCGGCGTCGGCAAGACGACGACCGCGGCGGCCCTGGGCGTACGGGCGGCGGAGCGCGGCCGCAAGGTGGTCGTGCTGACCATCGACCCGGCCCGCCGGCTCGCCCAGTCGATGGGCATCGACCAGCTCGACAACGTGCCGCGGCGCGTCGACGGCATCAAGGGCGACGGCGAGCTGCACGCGATGATGCTCGACATGAAGCGCACCTTCGACGACATCGTCGAGGCGCACGCGGACCCGGAGCGGGCCCGCGCGATTCTGGGCAACCCCTTCTACCAGTCCCTGTCGGCCGGTTTCGCGGGCACGCAGGAGTACATGGCGATGGAGAAGCTGGGGCAGCTGCGGGCGCGCGACGAGTGGGACCTGATCGTGGTCGACACGCCGCCGTCCCGCTCGGCGCTGGACTTCCTGGACGCGCCGAAGCGGTTGGGGTCCTTCCTGGACGGGACGTTCATCAAGCTGCTGATGGCGCCCGCGAAGGTGGGCGGCCGGGCCGGGATGAAGTTCCTGAACGTCGGCATGTCGATGATGACGGGGACCCTGGGCAAGCTGCTCGGCGGCCAGCTGCTGCGCGACGTACAGACCTTCGTGGCGGCGATGGACACGATGTTCGGCGGGTTCCGTACGCGGGCGGACGCCACCTACCGGCTGCTCCAGGCGCCGGGCACGGCCTTCCTGGTGGTGGCCGCGCCCGAGCGGGACGCGCTGCGCGAGGCGGCGTACTTCGTGGAGCGGCTGGCGGCGGAGGAGATGCCGCTGGCCGGTCTGGTCCTCAACCGGGTCCACGGGAGCGGTGCCGCGCGGCTGTCGGCCGAGCGGGCGCTGGCCGCGGCGGAGGTCCTGGACGGGGAGCCCGCGGACGCGGCGGAAAATCTTGACGAGAGCCGCATTGTGGATCAGGGGCACGGGAAGACTGGTCTTCGTGGCGGCCACGACACCGGCCACGACACCGGCCAGGACAACGGCCACGACACCGGTCAGGACGACGGCCACGCCGCCGGCCGCCCAGCGGCCGCCTCTCCCGAGCCATCCCCACCCCCCGCGTCATCCGCGTCATCCGCCGAGGTTTCGCCTGCCGTCGCCCAGGTGACGGCCGGTCTGCTCCGCCTGCACGCCGAGCGCATGCAGGTGCTCGCGCGCGAGCGCCGCACGCGTGACCGCTTCGCCGCGCTGCACCCGGAGGTGGCGGTGGCCGAAGTGGCCGCTCTGCCCGGCGACGTACACGACCTCGCGGGTCTTCGCGCCATCGGCGACCGACTGGCGGGCACCAAGGGCACGCTCTAGCGCCCGGTGGGCCCACGTGGGCCCTCGGACTCCCGGCCCTCCGGTCCTCCGGCCCTCCGTTCGTCGGAGCCGGACTGCCGGTGGCCAGCCGGTGCTAGCCCACAGCGGCGTACGACTCGTACGTCTCGTCATCGTTCAGCGCGACCGGCAGGATGCCCGCGCTGCGCTCGTACTCCGTGCGCGCGGTCTCCAGGAGCCGGCGCCACGAGGTGACGGTCGGGCGCCGGCGCAGCAACGCGCGCCGCTCACGCTCCGTCATACCGCCCCACACGCCGAACTCGACGCGGTTGTCCAGCGCGTCGGCCAGGCACTCGGTCCGCACCGGACACCCGGTGCACACCGCCTTGGCCCTGTTCTGCGCCGCTCCTTGTACGAAAAGTTCATCCGGATCGGTAGTGCGGCAGGCCGCCTGCGCACTCCAGTCAGCTACCCAGCCCATACCGGCGCCGTCCTCTCCCGAATCGAGGCTCCCCCACGGCGGCGAGCGGCATATTCACCGCCGCCAGTTGAGGACGTTACGGAAGGTGGACACAGCGCAACACCCCCTTCGGGCCCAATCTTGAATGGCCCGAACGGACTATGCGTACGCGGCAGATCACCCAGGGGAGTGACCGATGGACATATCCCTCTCATCCCCCACAACACGACATGTCCGTTGATCAACAACGGGCGTCCGCTGACGCATACGACGGAAACGGACATCGCCCGGCGGAGAGCTCGACGAGTGGGGCGGGGTGAGGCTCCTTCGGTGGTCCGCCGAAAGAACCGCGACTGCTGTGACAGTTGTGACCAGCTTAGGCCAAGGCATATACGCGTGTCCGGCGAATGAGAACGTAGGCTGCTGCCATGCCAAAGAAGCGCTCGGGCGGAGGCCTGACCGGCACCCAGCAGGCCGCCAAGTTCCTCGGTGTCAGCGTGCTCTCCGGAGCCGTACTGGCGGGCATCGCATTGCCCGCCTTCGGCGTGCTGGGACTCGCGGCGAAGGGGACGGTCCAGGGGTTCGACGAGATCCCGGCCGACCTGAAGCGGCCGCCGCTGAGCCAGCGCACCACGATCCTCGACGCGGAGGGTGGCCAGATCGCCACCGTCTACTCGCGCGACCGCACGGTCGTGGAGCTCAAGGACATCTCCCCGTACATGCAGAACGCGATCGTCGCGGTCGAGGACGCGCGCTTCTACGAGCACGGCGCCATCGACCTCAAGGGCGTGCTGCGCGCACTCAACCGCAACGCCCAGTCGGGCGGTGTGGCGCAGGGCGCCTCGACGCTGACGCAGCAGTACGTGAAGAACGTCTTCGTGGAGGAGGCCGGTGACGACCCCGACAAGGTCGCGCAGGCCACGCAGCAGACGCTCGGCCGCAAGATCCAGGAGCTGAAGTACGCGATCCAGGTGGAGGAGGAGCTCGGAAAGAAGAAGATCCTCGAGAACTACCTCAACATCACCTTCTTCGGGCAGCAGGCGTACGGCGTCGAGGCCGCGGCCAAGCGCTACTTCTCCAAGTCCGCCAAGGACCTGAACCTGGAGGAGTCCGCGATGCTCGCCGGCCTCGTCCAGTCGCCGAGCCGCTACGACCCCGTCAACGACGTGGAGGAGGCGACCAAGCGCCGCAACGTCGTACTGCAGCGCATGGCGGCCGTCGGCGACATCAGCCAGGCGGAGGCCGACCGCGCGAAGGCCACCCCGATCAAGCTGAAGGTCAGCAAGCCGAAGAACGGCTGCATCACCGCCGTCGACGGCGCGGGCTTCTTCTGCGACTACGTACGCGAGGCCTTCCTCTCCAGCCCGGTCTTCGGGAAGGACCGGGAGGAGCGCA
>NZ_JBEXNO010000025.1:0-108928 GCF_040611175.1 Streptomyces sp. NPDC003036
GCGGGTCTGGGGAGTGGGGAGCGGCCATGCTTAGACGCCTCGTCGTGGTGGTGCGGGGGCGCGGTCCCGCCCGGGGGGCCGGGGGGGCCGCCGGCCGGCGCGGGGGCGGGCCGGCGGCCGCGGGGGTCACATCACGGGGTCGATGCGGATGAACCGGGTGTCGAAGTTGCCGGTGCTGGTGGCGTTCGCCGTCCGGTAGGCGGGGGTGGCGGTGTGCGTCGTGCCCACGGCCAGGCCGCCGACCAGGAACTGCGTCGAGACGGAGGACCGGTTGGGCGTGTTGACCAGCGCCGCCCGGTCGTCGGACGCGCCGAGCACCACGGCTCCGGCGGAGTTGCGGATGTTCGCCGACATGTAGCAGCCGACACCGGTGGTGGTGCCGTGCATGTAGCAGCCCACGGTGATGATGACCTGGCCCGAGGCGGGCACGGTGAACGTGGCGTTCATCGGGTCGCCCACGGCGTCGGTCAGGGTCTCGGCCCAGGTGGTGCTGGTGGTGCTGCCGCCGTCGAGGTTGACCCGGAAGACCGGGACCGGGCCGACGGGCGCCCAGGCCGAGCCCGTGTAGTACATCAGGCGCCCCGGTGAGGCGATCCACGCCACCATCCCGGCCACCGGCGCCGTGACCTTGGTGTCCCGCTCGGAGGCGGTGGCGAACCGCATCACCGCGCGCCCGTCCAGCGTCTGGGCGAGCGACTGGAGGTGCGCGGGCAGGTCGGCGGGGTCGCTCGGCTGCGGGTAGGGGAGGTTGCTGAGCGGGGTGTACTGGGTGGTCATGCGATCTCCTCCTGGCCTCCGCCGGAGACGGGGACGGCGGGTGCGGTGTCGGGCTCGGTTCCGGGCTCCGGGGCCTCCGGGACGGGGGGCGGGGGAGCGGGGGCGGGGTTGTGCTCCTCCAGGAGCACCTCGACCGGATGGGTCGGGTCTCCCGGCGCCTCGGTGATGATCTCCACCGGAGCCGGGGCGGGATCCTCGGCGACGGGCGGCGGCGGCGCGGGCTCGTCGGGTACGGGGATGTCCTCGGTGACCGGGGCGTCCCCGGTCACCGCGGTGTCGGCGTTCTCGGTCATCACGAGCTCTCCTTGACCTGCCGCCAGGTCAGACCGCTGTCGGCGAGGTCTCCCAGCGTGGGATGGGCGGCGGCGACGTCCGCGTAGGTGGCGCCCGCCGCGACGGGGGTGCGGTCGGAGGCGGTGTCGGGCGTCAGCCCGGCGTCCGCCGGGATGCCGTTCGTCCTGGTGCCGCGCAGGGTCAGGGTCTGCTGTACGGTTCCGGCGGCCGTGGAACCGGTCTTGATCCCGACGACCCAGGCGAGGGTGTCCAGCGCCGCGCCGGTGGAGTCCACGACGCGTACGACGTCACCGAGCTGGATGCGCGGGTCGTACAGCACCTCCACCTCGCCGAGCACGGGCACCGGGTACTGGCCCGCCACCCGCATCGCGTCGGCGAGTTCCTGCGCCGCCCGGTAGTCCTGGATCCAGTCGCTGGCCTCGGCGTAGAACTCCTGGCGCCCGTGGTACCT
Source organism: Streptomyces sp. NPDC003036 (assembly GCF_040611175.1). Classification (NCBI taxonomy): domain Bacteria; kingdom Bacillati; phylum Actinomycetota; class Actinomycetes; order Kitasatosporales; family Streptomycetaceae; genus Streptomyces; species Streptomyces sp. NPDC003036. The sequence continues at coordinate 1,523 of NZ_JBEXNO010000025.1, forward strand.
CTCGCTGGTGCTGCCGGAGATCCACGACGTCGCCCGCCGCTCGACCGCCTCGGTCGACGGCTTGAGCGTCTGGATGTGGACGGACGGCTTGCCGTCCTCCGTCACCGTGTACAGGCGGCGGCCGGTGCGGTTGGTGAACCGCAGGACCAGGCATCCCTCCTCCCGCCGCGCGAGGATGTCCACGGCTCCCTTGACGGCGTCCGCGCCGGCCGCGTTGGAGGCCGCGAAGCGCACCGAGAAGCCGGGGGCGACGCTCTGGTCGTCGTCGACGTTCGGCGGACCGACGTCGAACTCCTCCTCGGCGAGTACGTACTTCAGCGTCACCGAGCTGTTGCCGGGCACTTCGCGCACCACGGTGTCGTTGTAGGTCGTACCGCTGGTGACCTTCACCGACGACCAGTCCTTGAACGGCTGGACGCAGTAGTTGCGGCAGGCGTCGATCTCCTCGGTGACGGTGAGCGCCGCGATGTCCCGTACCGACGTCAGGGTCAGGTCGGCCGACGTCGGGGGCTTCGCGAAGCGCGTGTAGTTGCGCCAGTGGAAGATGCCCCGCTCGTCGAACTCGGCCGTCGACATGCTCGCCTTGGCGATCTGCGTGATCACGTCCCACTGGGAGCCGGACACGCGCGGGACCGCGTACAGCGGGAGGACCGCGTCGTCCAGTTCGGCTTCCTTGACCCACGTCTTCTGGTCGAACTCCGTGGCCGTGGGCGTGCCGGGCAGCCCGCTGGTGAGCTGGACCGCCTCGGCGGCGAGCTGCGTCACCAGCCGCAGCTGGTACAGCTCGGCGGCCGGCTGCTCGGACGAGGAGTGCGAGAAGGTCACCGGCTTGCACGGGTAGTGCGTCCCGTCCGGCGCGGTCAGGAACGGCTGCACGGTCGGCTGTACGGACGTCCCGGTCGACGTGGTGTCGAACAGGCCGCCGATGTGCCAGACACCGGGCTTCTCCTTGAGCGCCGAGACACCCCAGGAGTAGTAGTAGCCGCCGCCCTCCCGGGTGCCGGAGTGCATGAACACCTGGCCGGTCGAGAAGTCGACGGCCAGCCGCAGCCGGCCGGTCTGGGTGCCGGTGCGGTTGAGGTCCAGCTCCAGGGCGACGGTGCTGCCGAAGCCGACCGCGCTGTTCACCCACGCCTCGGCGAACAGCCGGTTGCCCGGAACGGTGACCCGGCTCCGGGGGAACCAGGTGGCGGTCATCGCGTTGGTGTCCGGCGCGGCGGCGTGCGGCACGAGTGCCATCTCGTGCGGGGCGCCCTGCCGGGTCCAGCTGTAGTGGCGCGGATCGGGCACGACCTCCGGCTGGCCGTAGGTCGCGGCGAACCCGCCGTGCAGCGAGGCGTACACCAGGGTGAGCGGCGCGTCCGGGTCGAACTCGGGGTAGCGCGGCGGCGGGCAGGAGTGCACGCCGGCCTGCCGCAGCAGCTCGTCGACGCACCAGGTGGCGGTGGCCACCGGACGCCGCCAGTAGAACCCGGCGTACGGCTTGGGCAGCTCGGCCGGGCCGTGCAGCCGCTCCGCGCCGTCGAGCGCCGTCAGCTGCACGCTGTCTGTGCCGGAGGCGGCGGACCGGTTGCGCAGGGTGCCGCGGAAGGCGGGCAGGACGCCGGCGTCGGTGCCGTACAGGTGGACCACGGACTGGCCCGGTCGGGCGATGTCACCGGTCGAGCGCGGCGCCCACGGCGAGTACAGCGCGGGCGCCGACTTGCCGCCGGTGCCGGACAGCTGGAGCTGCAGCTGCGCCGAGGAGCTGCCGGAGAACGCGCGCATGGCGTCCGGCAGGTCGGTGCTGTAGCTGCGCTCCAGCTGCCAGGACTGGACCTGCTCGGACACGTCCTGGCCGCCGAGGCGGGTGGTGTGGTGGGTGACGCGTGAGCCGGACTGGAGTGCGGCGGTCAGCTTCTCGTCAGTTGCTCGCACCGGCCACCTCCGCCAGCTCGATGGAGACGTTGCGGTACGGCAGCGGGCGGGCCGGGGAGTCGGTGAAGGCCGTGACGGCCATCACCGGGCACCCGTCGCCCGGCAGCTGGGGCACCGTGGGGTCGATGTGCAGCAACTTCGCCGGACCGATCCGCGACTGGAACGCCGTGGCCGCCGAGGCGAACGACACCGTGGCCGAGACCTGGGTGGCTCCGGCCGGCACGGCCGCCGGGGCCCAGCCGGTGACGGTCGCCAGGGACGCGCCGGCGGCGTCGTAGAAGGTGAGCGCGAGGCTCTGGGCGCGTGTGCGGACCGCGGCGGGCAGCACCAGGCCGACCAGTCCGGTCCCCGGCGGCAGTGCGTGCCCCTTCTGGGTGCCGTTGACGAAGGTCAGCGTTCCGGCGGTGGACGCGGCCAGGGAGGCGACCGCGTACCCCGAGGCGTCCGTCGACAGGGTGATGCCCGTCGCCGACCACTGCGTCAACGCCCCCTTGCCGGCGGCCTGGTCGGCGGAGAGCAGGTTCACCGGGGCGGTGGGCACGTGGTCGTCGTCGATGGTCAGGACGGCACCGTCGAGACCGTACGTCCCGATCTCGCCGGCGACTCCCGACGGGGTGACCAGCGCGGCACCCGCGGGGACCGTCGCCACGAGGGTGTGCCCGGTGTCGGCCGCGGACGACAGATAGGTGCCCGCCGCGTCGCGCCAGTGCAGGCGGGTGGCGCAGGGGCCGACCCGCCACGACTTCGGCAGGGTGAACCGCACCCGCATGCCGGGCACGACCGGGAAGCCGGCCCGGGGCCGGCGCTGCCAGTTCAGCTGCGCCGTGGTGGTCTCCGCCTTCCAGACGTACGTCTGGGGCAGCGCCCCGGCGGCCGTCGACAGCTCGAGCCTGCCGCTGCCGCTGACGGAGGTGTACCAGACGTTGTACGGGTTGCTGGACGCGATGCGCCCCTCCGCCTGGAGCGGGTCGAGCAGGTTGCGGGTCACCGGGTCGAGCAGGTCGACGGGGCCGGGGCCGTCGATGCGGCGGGCCAGCCGGTCCAGGTGCGCCGCGTCGTCCTGCGAGAGCCGGTCGAAGGTGAGCTTGATCCGGCGGGGGGCGCGCTTGGGCGCGATCGTGGTGATCTGGCCGCTCAGCGAGGTGAACTGGGAGACGCCGAGGTCCGCTCCGCGTTCGAAGGCGGTGGCCGCCTGGCTGATCTCCCGGAGCTGTCCGGGCAGGCCGACCCAGAGATTCCTTGGCATGGGACGTGCCTCCTTCCTTGGTCGTGACTACCGGGGCCGTGCGGGCACGACCTAGCGGCGGGCGAGTTGGCGGTGGCCGGCGATCACGGCGCGGGCGATGGTCTGGCCGTCGACCTGGACGTGGACGGGCCGGTCGGCGAGCCGCTCGACCGCCTCGGCGAGCCGGGCGATCTGGGCGCGGCTGCCGCCGGGGCCGATCATGCGCTCCAGCTTGCTGAGCGGGATGACGGCCTCGTGTTCGCCGGCCTCACCGATCACGGCGAGGGTGCCGCCGTTGCGGGGCTGGACGATGCCGCCCTTGGCGAGGTGGGGGACGGGGATCTTCGGCAGGTTGATGGAGAAGCTCTTGCCGCCGAACTTCGGCACCCAGCTGGGGATCGAGACCTTGAAGCCGTTGAGCGCGCCGATGATGGTGTTGATGGCGGTGGCGAAGGCCCGGAAGGGCGCGAGCATGACGTTGCCGACGCCCTTGAGGATCGGCGTGATGACCCCGATCGCCGTCGACACCGCGCTTTGGATCGCCTTCATGCCGGACTTGAAGCCCTTGGTGACGACCGCGACGATCTTGTCGACGTTGACGAACTTGGCGATGAGCGGGGCGAGCAGCGCCATGATGAGGCCGAACGGGCTGGCCGCCATGGCCAGGTTGAGGCCCTTCTGCGCGAGGCTCGCGCCCTTGAGGCCCTTGGTGAGGCCGCCGCCCATGGTCTTGCCGGTCTTGTCGGCGTTCTTGCCGGCCTTGCCGACCGACTTCTCGACGGCGTCCGCCTGGCGCTTGACGTCCCGCAGGGCGTTCTTCGCCTTGTCGGCGGAGCCCTTGAGCTTGTCGAGCGAGGTCTTGAACTTGTCGGTGCCGCCCTTGGCCTTGCCGAAGGAGGTGTTGGCGTTGTTGAGGCCGGTCCGGAGCTTGCCGACGGCGCTGTTGCCGTTGGTGGCGGAGGTGCGGAGCTTGCCGAGGGAGGAGCCTGCCTTGTCGGCGCCACCACGCAGCTTCGCCACGGCGGCGGCGCCCTGGGTGGCCGAGGTCTTCATACCGGAGACGGCTTTGCCGCCCTGTGCCAGTACTTGGGACAGCCGCTGGGTCGCCGAAGCCGCACCGCGCAGCTTGGTCGTCAATGACACTTTGGGTGCCACCTTTCCTGATCAGAGGGAGCTGGACAAATTGCGCAGCCCGTTCTGCACGGAGCGCATCTCGCGCATGAGGCCGCTCATTTCCGTCCGGGTCTTGCGAGAATCCGCAGACAAGTTCTTGCGGGCCTCTTCCGCCTTCTTCTCCATTTCCTTGATCCGGTTGAGCTTCATCTGCAGGGCGTTTGTCTGGCCGAGCTTGGCGACCTTTTCGCGTATGCGCTTTTCGGTGCGTTCCGCCTCGCGCATGAGCTTGCTCAGTTCGGCTCGCGTTTCATAGACGACGGTCTTGTCCTTCGATGCCCGCGCCTCGGTGTTCTTCTCGTCTACGCTCTTGCGGATGGCCTTGAGCTTCTCAACATCCTCGTTGAGCTTTTCGAGTTTTTTCTTTTCCGTTCGCTCCGCTTGCTCGATGCGGTTTTCGAGATGCTTCTTCTGGTCGGCCCAGGGGAAGGTGGCGATCTGCTTTCCGCGGAAGGTCATTCCCTTCTCGTCCACCTTGAACAGCGTGAAATCCGCCTTCACCACGGTGAGGCCCAGAGCGATCGCCGTGACGTCGAATTTGAGGCCGGCCAGACTCGTGGCCACCGCGTTGACACTGTGGCTGAGGTCGCGGTACATCTCCTTGTAGCGCAGCGCCTCTTTGGGGTCGATCCACGGCGGGGCGCCGATCAGCGGCTCATTCGATCCTTGTTGCGCCATTTTTTCCTCTTTTTCCGTTGCGGGAGGTTGCTGCCCGCCCTTTCGCTCCCCGGAGACACCATGTCCGTCGGACCGTGGATCGCGTGGCTTCTCCTGCTCTCGCCCGCTGTGGTTGTCGCGCCCGTGGCCGCGGCTTCGCTCTATATGCATCTGCGCTTGCGTCACAAGGGGGTTCCCGTGGAGGCGACGTGCGACCGCGCCTTCCGGAACAACGGGCTGTGGGCCTGCGCGTACCGCTATGTCGACAACGCCGGGGTCTCACACTTCGCGTACCGCCAGAAGCCCTATCCGCTGCCTATCCCGGAACAGGGCCGGCCGGTAGCCGTGGTCTACGACCCGAAACGCCCGAAGCGCTCGCGCACGCAGTACGAGTTGGGGCGCCGGGTCCCGTGGGCGGGTGTGAGCATCGGCACCTATCTCTTTGTTCAGCTCGTCCTGGGCATTCTGGGCGGCGCCTTTCTGGCCGTCGGCATGTTCGAGGGCTGACGCGCACCGGGTGTCCGGCGGCAGGGGTCCCCACCGGGCGGCCGGGTCAGGCGAAGAAGCGGGCGAGTGCGACCGGATCCGGGCCCGACGCCGCGGTCTCCGGCGGGTTGGACTCCTCGGTGTCCGCGTCGCCGTCGCCGGCGGGGCGCGGCACCGGCTTGGGGTACTCCAGTGCCTCCGCGTCCTCGTCCTGGTTGACCGTGGCGAACATCCAGTTGGACTCGGCGAGATGGTCCACCGCGGCGGCGAGCAGGTAGTCGCTCACACCCCACTCCGCCGCCTCGCCGTGCACCGCGCGCGCGAGCGCGCTGTCGCGCGGCATGTGGCGGACCAGCACCGCGAGCCGGCGGGAGGAGAGCCGGCCGCGGTGCCAGTCGAGCAGGTCCACGCCGTAGTGGCGCAGCAGGTCGGCCTCCAGGGCCTCGGCGTGCTCCTCGACGAGCACGCCGAGGCTCAGCCTTCCCCCAGGCCGAGCCCCGTCTCCTTGCCGTACGCCTCCAGGATCGCCGCGATGTCCTGCATCGTGACCTCGAGGCGGTCGAAGCGGGCGTACTGCTGCTCGCCCAGGAGCAGCCGCAGCAGCCCGTCGACGTCGTTGTCGTCGAGTTCGCGCAGCTTGCGGGCGGTGGAGCGGGACAGCTCGGTCGGCAGTTGGAAGGTCTGGTCGTCGAGCTCGAAGCTCCAGGCACGGCCGAGTGCTTCCAGGCGCTGGGCGCGGGCGGCGTTGACGTTGAAGGAGGACATGCGTGGGCTCCTCTGAGGGATGAAAGGGGGAAACGAAGGCGCCGGCGCCCGGCGCGCGGCCACGGGGGGCCGCGCGCCGGACACCGGCGTGGGGGAGGGGCGGGCGCCGGGGGAGCGCCGCGCCCTTACGCGTACGACTTGTCCTTCATGATCCAGGTCGCCAGCGTGGAGCTGCCCTCCGGCGCGAGGGCGGTGAAGGTGATACCGAGCTTCAGCGCCCCGGTGCGGGTCAGGCCGATCTCCTCGGTCTCCGTGACCTGGCCGCGCGGGATGATGAAGCGGTACGTGACGTCCGAGCCGTCCTTGAACTCGATGCCGAGCTGGCGCTCGTCCTTCTGCGGCTCGGCGCCCATCGCGTACGTGTAGGTGTCGACGGCCCCGGTGGCGGTCACCGGGGTGACCGCGCCGCCGCCCATGAAGAACGGCAGCGTGTCCTTGTTGAACTGCAGGAGCTGGAACTTCACCGTCAGGTCGCGGTCCGAGTAGATGAAGCGGGCCGGGCTGACCGACTGCCAGGTGTCGACCGGGTCGATCTTGTCCTTCTTGTTGAACTTGATGCCGTCGGTGCTGGTGTAGCCGAGCTCGGTCCAGCCGGTCACCCACTCGTCGGCGGTGTGCTTCGGCGCGGCCGGGCCGGTGGCGCCGGCGGCGGCGACGAGGATGCGGCCGGTGCCGGCGACGCGGATCTGGTTGCCGTTGTTGGCGGGCATGAGAACTCCTCAGTGAAGGGTGCTGCGGATAGGAAGAAGGCCCCGCCGCGGGTGCGGCAGGGCCTGGTCATGGGTGGTGCTGGTGATGCGGTGTTGCCTGTTACGCGGTCCTGTTACGCGGGCCGGATGGAGAGCCGGACCGTCGACAGGTAGCGGTTGGCGTTCGGCCGGTTGTAGTCGGGCAGCCAGCGCGGGCCGTCCGCCTCGGCCACCTCGGTGACGGCGGCGCCGCCGTACACCGTTCCGGCGGCTTCGAGCAGTGCGGCGCGCGCGGTGAGCGCCACCGTGTGGGCGGTGGTCTTGTCCGGCCCGTAGACCTCCAGGTCGAGCAGCGGATGGTCGAGGTGGAGGTCGTCCACCCAGGCGCCGCCGACGCGGGAGACGAGGACGGCCTTCTGGGTGCCGTCGAATCCGGCGGGCGGCCGGTTGTCGACCACGACACCGGTCAGTTCCGCCCGGTTCTTGAGGTGGTCGACCACGAGTCGTTCCGCGTCGGGGAAGGCGAGAGGGCTCACATGGACGCTCCCTTCGGGAGAGGTGTGCGGAAAACACGAAGCGGCAGGACCGCCGCCCTGGTGGAGGGCGCAGCTCTGCCGCTGCTCCAAGTGTGATCGAGGCCCGCGGGCTCCGCAACCAACTTGCTCCGGGCCCCGGCGGCGCGCGCTCCGTATGTCCGCCGCGACCTCCCTCATCTGCGCTACGCTCGCTAATCCGAACATGAGTTCGAGAAGAGTCGATCGGACGCGGACGCGGAAGGTACGGAGCACCCGGGCGGGCGTGAGGAGTGGTGGGGCGTGCAGGAGACGAACACGAGGAGCGGGCGGGCGGCCGGCGGTGAGGGCCGATGAGGAACAGCCCGCAGGACCGACTGGCCGATGTCGCCGCCGCCGTCGTCGAGGTCGCGGTGGAGAGCGCCGCGGCGGGGACGTACACCGGAGGGGTGGGGCGCGCCCTCACCGCCGTCATCGCCAAGGTCGGCGCGCGCCTCACGGTCGACGCCGAGCTGCGCGGCTTCTCCAGCGGCTGGCAGGAGGCCGTGGCCACGCTGACCCCCGAGCCGCCCGCGCCCGCGCAGCAGGTGCCGTCGCAGCACGCGTCCGTGGTGCGCATCCCCGGCCCGCCGGACCGGGCGGAACACGGCTGACGAGCCGGGACGCGCAAGGCGGACGCACGAAGACGCCGGGGCGGCCACTCCTTCAAGGGAGTGGCCGCCCCGGCGTCCGTGTGTACGACGTTTGTACGAGGTTTGTACGACGTGCGGCTCAGGCCCGGTCGGTCCGCGGCTTGCGGCGCGCGGAGCGCTCGGCGGCGAAGACGTCCTCCAGCCGGTAGAGCTGCGCCCGGCCCTGCCGCCCGGCGGGGGACAGGTGCCCGAGCTGCACCCACTTGCGGATGGTGGTGGGCACGACCCCCGCCTCCTGCGCGGCCATCGGCCCGGTGACGAGCGCGGCTCCGGCCGGGACCGGGACGCGGGGCATGGTCGGCGTACGACTCATCGGGCACCTCCGTCGCGCACCGCGGCGGTCACCGCCGTCGGCGCGGCCTCGTCCATGTGCGCGGCGATCTCCGCCACGCCGACCTCCGCCGCCCGGGCCAGGTCCTGCCAGGCGTCCTCCGCCCACAGGTGCCGGAACGCCGGGTCGCTCACGCAGTCGCAGTCCGGCAGGCCGCACCGGCAGCCGGGGTTGACGCACACCACGGCCCGGCTCGTCGGGAACGCCCGCAGCGACACCGAGTCGCACCACGGGCAGCGCCCGGACACGCGCACCATCGTCTCGGCCTCGCCCAGCGCCCGCGCGCAGCGCCTCGCCATGCGGCGCATCTCGTCCCGTACGTGGCCGGCGAGCGTGCGGTCGACGGCGATGAGGCCGAGCAGCCCCGTGATGCGCCGCAGGCGCTGCGCGACGTCGGCCCGGCGCGGCCGGCCCAGGCCCAGCCGGTCGTACACCGCCTCCTCCAGTTCGACCACGCCGTCGGTGATGTCCCGGATCGCGTCGGACACGTGGAGGCGGATGGGGGAGGCGACGTGGCCCGGTACGGACAGGCCGTGCCGCTGCTCGTTCAGCAGCGCCTCCTGCCGCTCGGCGCGCAGCCGGGCGGCGCGGGCGGCGAGCTGCGCGGCCCCGGGGGCCGGACGGTCGCCGGGGGCGGCGCCGCGACCCGGCGACGGCGCCAGTTCGGTGAGCAGTTCGGGGAACTGGCGGACCAGCATGGCGGTCCACAGTGCGGCATCCCGTACGACCTCGGCGGCGGCGGGGGTGGTGGTGGGCTGGTGAGCGGACATGAAGTGCTCCCTCCTGCGGGGCGCCCGCGAGGGCGCCGACGCGGAGCGACCGCCGGCGCGGACCGACCGGGAGGTGCCCGGGTCCGGCGTGACGGTGGCGGACGTAAGGGGTGGCTGCGGCCGGCTCGGCGGTTCTGGTCGCTTCCGGCGGCGCGTGAGGTGCGTGGTGCGGGTGCGGGTCCTGCGCTGCGGCGGAGGTCAGGCGGCCTGGTCGAGCGAGGGCGAGGGGCGGCCCTCCGTGCCCTGCGGGCTTTCGGCGCCCCCGGCGCCCCCGGTGTCCCCGGCGGCCTGCGCGCGGGCCCGGTGGCCGCGGTTCAGGTCGACCGGCCGCCCGTTGTGCCACAGCCGCCCGGCGCTGACGCCGTCGAACCACGTACGGGCCGGGTCCACGGTCTCCTCGCACTCCCGCGTCACGCGGCAGCGCGCACACGCCCGCAGCGCGGGCGCCGCGTCGGCCGGCCGCCGGGCGAAGACGACCTGCGGCGGCAGGCCCGCGCAGGCGGCGTCCATCCGCCACCCGAGGTACTCCCGCAGCTCCGCGGCGGACGACGACGGACGGGCGTTGAACGGCGGTACGGACATGACGGCGGCCCCCTGATGCGCTGCGAACGCGTGAGCGAAACGTATGTTGCGAGGCAGCACACTGGCATGTTGCGAGCGAGCGCGCAACTAAAAGTGAAAGCGGGCATATCTACTTCTCGACGCAACCTTCACAATTGCGTGCGCGTAAGCGCGCAATCCGTGCGCGCAAGCGCGATAGTGTGGTGGCCGCCTCGAAGGGAGGGCGTACCCATGTCCGTCAGCGAACTGGAAGAGTTCACGGCCTGGATCGAAGGGGTGATCCGGCGGCAGGGGTACGACATCGACAGCCCGCGCGGCGGTGGAAAATCCCGCCTCGCGGACGAGGCCGGTGTGCACCGGGCGGCCATCACCCGCCTGCTCCAGGGCCAGAGCATGCCGGACCTGGAGACCATGCGGCGTCTCGCCCACGTGCTGCGCGTCCCGGTGCGCGACATGCTGATCAAGTCCGGCAGGCTCACCGAGGAGGACCTGCCGTTGCCCGGCCTGCCCAGTGACGTGCCGCCCGCCGAGGAGGCGGCCGCCCCTTCCCTCACCCTCGAACAGGCCGCTGCCGGGCTCGGCATCCCGCCCGACCAGCGCGACATGTTCATCCGGGTGGCCGGGCAGTTCCTCCCGGAGTGGCCCGCCGGCCGCCCCGAGAGAGAGGGGCACCCGGGAGCCCGGCAGGCGGACGCGAAGGGTGTCCGTGAGGCCTGAGTCCGCTTTCTCGTAAGCTTGTTCGCGCCTGTCCCCACGATTTCGCAGGCTCATTGCCCCGGCGGCGCCGAGCCTCCGGGGGCACCGCCGTAGGTATGGGCGTCGTCGGCGCGGAGCGTGAACCGGCGTCTTCGGCGGAACCGACGGCGACGGGTTGCGAAAGAGAGTGTGATGGTCGAGGGCGAGGGGTGCTCCCGGCCGACCGGCGACCCGCGCGACGGCGAGGCCGGCCCGACCAAGGCCGGCAGGGGCCCCGTCCGCGGACTCCCCGAACCGGCCGACGACCTGCCGGCCCTGCTCGCCACCCTCGGCCGCTACCTGGAGGGCCACGCGCCCGACGAGGTCGTGGTCCTGCTGCGCGAGGAGCTGGCGCGCCGCGAGTTCCAGGCGTACGTCAACGGCTGGCGCGACGCCGCCGACGAGTACGAACCCGTCCTGGAGGAGGCGCGCCGCATCGCCCAGACCCGCCGCCTGCGGCTGGTCGGCCGTACGCCGGGCCAGGCGGCGGTCATCCCCTTCCCGCAGGGCGAGGGCCCGGCGGAAAGCGCCGAGTCGGCCGGGGCCGCCGAGGACGGGCCGGACACCCCGCCGGAATCCCCCGGACCCGGCGCCGAGGCGAGCGCCTCGGCCGCCCGCAGGAGGAGGGGGCGCGGCGGCGCGTCCGACGACGCCGGAAAGCCTCCGGCCCCGACGCCTGCGCGCTCGCGCGCAACGAACGCGGACGCGGCGGCGCCGACCGCGCGCCCCGCCGAGGCAGCCCCGGGAGGCGACGCCACGGCCTCCCAGGGCTCGCGGCACCCCCGCGACCGCCCCGACCGCCAGGTCCCGGACCAGGCCCGCGCGCCCGAGGACGACGTACAGCATCAGGCCCCGGACGCCTCCCGCGCCGGGGCCGGCGCACCCAAGCTGGTCGCCAAGTCCCGCAGCTCCCGCGTCCCCACGATTCCGCGGCTGCCGGCGCGCCGCCGGAGGCCGGGCGACCACCCCTGAGACGGCGCGCCCGCCCCGGCCGGACCCGGGGTCGGACCCGGGGTCGGACCCAGGGCCGGGCCGAGGGGCTTTCGCGCAGGCCGGCCGGGGCCTGGCGGGCGAGGTCATTTGTTTTGACCCAGCTCCATACGGTAGGTACGCTCAGACCTTGTGCCTGGGGTGTGCCTGGGCTCCTGTGCGTGTCCTCAACCGCACGGCGAGTCGAGCATCGGCCACCGCAATCTGCGCCCATTTCCGCCTCGCGGCGGAAGTCCGCAGTATTCGACACACCCGACCGCGTGGGTCGGCAACGTTCCAGGTTAGCTTTACTACACGGCACACAGAAACCGGAGAAGTAGTGCCTACGATCCAGCAGCTGGTCCGTAAGGGCCGGCAGGACAAGGTCGAGAAGAACAAGACGCCCGCCCTCGAGGGTTCCCCTCAGCGCCGCGGCGTCTGCACGCGTGTGTTCACGACCACCCCGAAGAAGCCGAACTCGGCCCTCCGCAAGGTCGCGCGTGTGCGTCTGACCAGCGGGATCGAGGTCACGGCTTACATCCCGGGTGAGGGACACAACCTGCAGGAGCACTCCATCGTGCTCGTGCGTGGTGGCCGTGTGAAGGACCTGCCGGGTGTTCGCTACAAGATCATCCGCGGCTCGCTCGACACCCAGGGTGTCAAGAACCGCAAGCAGGCCCGCAGCCGCTACGGCGCCAAGAAGGAGAAGTAAGAATGCCTCGTAAGGGCCCCGCCCCGAAGCGCCCGGTCATCATCGACCCGGTCTACGGTTCTCCTCTGGTGACCTCGCTCATCAACAAGATCCTGCTGAACGGCAAGCGCTCCACCGCCGAGCGGATCGTCTACGGCGCCATGGAAGGCCTCCGCGAGAAGACCGGCAACGACCCGGTCATCACGCTGAAGCGCGCCCTCGAGAACGTGAAGCCGTCTCTTGAGGTCAAGTCCCGCCGTGTCGGTGGCGCCACCTACCAGGTGCCGATCGAGGTCAAGCCCGGTCGCGCCTCCACGCTCGCGCTGCGCTGGCTCGTGGGTTACTCCCGCGCCCGTCGCGAGAAGACCATGACCGAGCGCCTCATGAACGAGCTCCTGGACGCCTCGAACGGCCTCGGTGCTTCGGTCAAGAAGCGTGAGGACACGCACAAGATGGCCGAGTCCAACAAGGCCTTCGCGCACTACCGCTGGTAGTCGCACCCACATCGAGACCGAGAGAAGACTGAAGCCTTATGGCTACCACTTCGCTTGACCTGGCCAGGGTCCGCAACATCGGGATCATGGCCCACATCGACGCGGGCAAGACGACCACCACCGAGCGGATCCTGTTCTACACCGGCGTTTCGTACAAGATCGGTGAGGTCCACGACGGCGCCGCCACGATGGACTGGATGGAGCAGGAGCAGGAGCGCGGCATCACGATCACGTCCGCCGCGACGACCTGCCACTGGTCGCTCGAGGACGTCGATCACACCATCAACATCATCGACACCCCGGGTCACGTCGACTTCACCGTCGAGGTGGAGCGTTCGCTCCGCGTCCTCGACGGCGCCGTGACGGTGTTCGACGGTGTGGCCGGTGTGGAGCCGCAGTCCGAGACCGTGTGGCGTCAGGCGGACCGCTACGGCGTTCCGCGTATCTGCTTCGTCAACAAGCTCGACCGTACGGGCGCCGAGTTCCACCGCTGCGTGGACATGATCTCGGACCGCCTGGGTGCGCAGCCGATCGTCATGCAGCTCCCGATCGGTGCCGAGGCGGACTTCAAGGGCGTCATCGACCTGGTCCGCATGAAGGCGCTGGTCTGGTCCGCCGAGGCCGCCAAGGGCGAGATGTACGACATCGTCGACATCCCGGCCACGCACGCCGAGGCCGCCGAGGAGTGGCGCGGCAAGCTGGTCGAGACGGTCGCCGAGAACGACGAAGAGATCATGGAGCTGTACCTGGAGGGCCAGGAGCCTTCCGAGGAGCAGCTGTACGCCGCGATCCGTCGTATCACCATCGCCTCCGGCAAGGGCACCGGCACCACGGTCACCCCGGTGTTCTGTGGCACCGCGTTCAAGAACAAGGGCGTCCAGCCCCTGCTCGACGCGGTCGTGCGCTACCTCCCCTCCCCCGTCGACATCGAGGCCATCGAGGGCCACGACGTCAAGGACGCGGAGACGGTCGTCAAGCGCAAGCCGTCCGACGACGAGCCGCTGTCGGCGCTGGCGTTCAAGATCATGAGCGACCCGCACCTCGGCAAGCTCACCTTCGTCCGGATCTACTCCGGTCGCCTGGAGTCCGGCACCTCGGTGCTGAACTCCGTCAAGGGCAAGAAGGAGCGCATCGGCAAGATCTACCGCATGCACGCGAACAAGCGTGAGGAGATCGAGTCGGTGGGCGCCGGCGACATCATCGCCGTCATGGGTCTGAAGCAGACCACGACCGGTGAGACGCTGTGCGACGAGAAGGCCCCGGTCATCCTGGAGTCCATGGACTTCCCGGCCCCGGTCATCGAGGTCGCGATCGAGCCCAAGTCCAAGGGTGACCAGGAGAAGCTGGGTGTCGCCATCCAGCGTCTCGCGGAGGAGGACCCCTCCTTCCAGGTGCACACCAACGAGGAGACCGGCCAGACCGTCATCGGCGGTATGGGTGAGCTTCACCTCGAGGTGCTCGTCGACCGCATGAAGCGCGAGTTCAAGGTCGAGGCCAACGTCGGCAAGCCGCAGGTCGCGTACCGCGAGACGATCCGCAAGGCCGTCGAGCGCGTGGACTACACCCACAAGAAGCAGACCGGTGGTACCGGTCAGTTCGCCAAGGTGCAGATCGCGGTCGAGCCGATCGAGGGCGGCGACGCCTCGTACGAGTTCGTCAACAAGGTCACCGGTGGCCGCATCCCGAAGGAATACATTCCTTCGGTGGACGCCGGCTGCCAGGAGGCCATGCAGTTCGGCATCCTCGCGGGCTACGAGATGACGGGCGTCCGCGTCACGCTTCTCGACGGTGCCTACCACGAGGTCGACTCCTCCGAGCTCGCCTTCAAGATCGCCGGTTCGCAGGCCTTCAAGGAGGCCGCGCGCAAGGCGTCCCCGGTGCTGCTCGAGCCGATGATGGCCGTCGAGGTCACCACGCCCGAGGACTACATGGGCGATGTCATCGGTGACATCAACTCCCGCCGTGGCCAGATCCAGGCCATGGAGGAGCGGGCCGGCGCCCGGGTCGTCAAGGGCCTGGTGCCGCTTTCGGAGATGTTCGGCTACGTCGGCGACCTCCGCAGCAAGACCTCGGGTCGCGCAAGCTACTCGATGCAGTTCGACTCCTACGCCGAGGTTCCGCGGAACGTCGCCGAGGAGATCATCGCGAAGGCCAAGGGCGAGTAACTCTCACCGGTTCACGCTTTAGGCTTGACACCATCCGCCGGGGCTCGGCCCCGAACCCGAGGCAGAGTTCCCGGCGGGTGGCCACCCAGCAAAGATCACCTGGCGCCGATGAGTAAGGCGTACCAGAACCACTCTCAGGAGGACCCCCGTGGCGAAGGCGAAGTTCGAGCGGACTAAGCCGCACGTCAACATCGGCACCATCGGTCACATCGACCACGGTAAGACGACCCTCACGGCCGCCATTACCAAGGTGCTGCACGACAAGTACCCGGACCTGAACGAGGCTTCGGCCTTCGACCAGATCGACAAGGCTCCTGAGGAGCGTCAGCGCGGTATCACCATCTCCATCGCGCACGTCGAGTACCAGACGGAGTCGCGTCACTACGCGCACGTCGACTGCCCGGGTCACGCGGACTACATCAAGAACATGATCACCGGTGCGGCCCAGATGGACGGCGCCATCCTCGTGGTCGCCGCCACCGACGGCCCGATGCCGCAGACCAAGGAGCACGTGCTCCTGGCCCGCCAGGTCGGCGTTCCGTACATCGTCGTCGCCCTGAACAAGGCCGACATGGTGGACGACGAGGAGATCCTGGAGCTCGTCGAGCTCGAGGTGCGTGAGCTCCTCTCCGAGTACGAGTTCCCGGGCGACGACCTGCCGGTCGTCAAGGTCTCCGCTCTGAAGGCGCTCGAGGGCGACCCGGAGTGGGCCGAGTCGGTCCTCAACCTGATGAACGCCGTCGACGAGGCCATCCCGCAGCCGGAGCGCGACGTCGACAAGCCGTTCCTCATGCCGATCGAGGACGTCTTCACGATCACCGGTCGCGGTACGGTCGTCACCGGCCGTATCGAGCGTGGTGTCCTGAAGGTCAACGAGACCGTCGACATCATCGGCATCAAGACCGAGAAGACCACCACCACGGTCACCGGCATCGAGATGTTCCGCAAGCTGCTCGACGAGGGCCAGGCCGGTGAGAACGTCGGTCTGCTCCTCCGTGGCATCAAGCGCGAGGACGTCGAGCGCGGCCAGGTCATCATCAAGCCGGGCTCGGTCACCCCGCACACCGAGTTCAAGGCGCAGGCCTACATCCTGTCCAAGGACGAGGGTGGCCGCCACACGCCGTTCTTCAACAACTACCGCCCGCAGTTCTACTTCCGTACCACGGACGTGACCGGCGTCGTGACCCTCCCCGAGGGCACCGAGATGGTCATGCCGGGCGACAACACCGCCATGACCGTCCAGCTGATCCAGCCGGTCGCCATGGAGGAGGGCCTCAAGTTCGCCATCCGTGAGGGTGGCCGGACCGTCGGCGCCGGCCAGGTCACCGAGATCGTCAAGTAACTCTGACGGTTGACCTGGTAGCTCGCTGAGCTGCAAGCCAAGGGCCCCGCACCGAGAGGTGCGGGGCCCTTCGGCGTATCCGTTCAGCCTTGCGTACGCGGCTCCGGGGCCCAGGTCCACGGGTGCGCGTCCGCGCCGAGGCCGACCGCGATGACGCCGTGCTCCCGGTGGGCGTGCAGCGTCGCCGCCTCCAGGGCCACGGCTCCCTGCGTACGGGTGGACAGCCGCCCGCCGCCGGTGCGGATCTGGACGCGGCCCTTCAGGTCCTTGCCGACCAGCACAGGTCCCTCGGGGGTGGCGACGGCGCCGACCGGTCCGTACCCGTCGAAGGCGATACGGCTCGGGGCCGCGCCGTCGACGCGTACCGCCGTCAGCTGCTCGCGGGTCGGTGCGCGGTAGTACAGCTCCAGGCCGCCGTCGGGCGCCGCGGCCACCGCCACCGGGTCGCCGGAGGCGGGCAGTCCGCTGTCCGGGCGGAAGGTGACCCGCCCGCCCGGCGCGACCTGCGCCCAGTGGTGGACGGTGTCCCGGGCGGTGGCGAAGAGGTGGACGCGCCCGGTGCGGTCCGCCGTGGCCGCCAGGCCGTCCTGGATCTCCTCGCCGCCGAGGTCCCGCCAGGGACCCCAGGTGCCGTCGGGCTCGCGGACGCGCGTGCTGACGCCTTTCTCCGCGTTGCGTACGAAGAGGTGGACGCGGTCGGTGCCGTCGGTGACGGCCACCGGGACGCCGAGCCGACGGCCGCGGTCGTCGCCCTGTTCGGGGTTGCCGAGCCCGCGCCAGGCGAGGAACGGCCCGCCCGGCGTGCGCTGTTCCAGCACCACGACCTCGCGCTTGTTGGCGCCGCCGTGCCCGCCGAGGGCCGAGAAGCGCAGGCCGAAGAGGAGCCGCCGGCCGTCTTCGAGGGCCGCCGAGCCGAGCCCGGGCGCGAGCGGCCCGCCGCCGAGGTCGTCGGGCTCGCCCCACTGGCCGCTGCCGCGCTCGGTCTCGCGCCAGCGCACCGCGCGCAGGCCGAGCACCCCGTACACGGCGAGCCGCCCGTCGGGCTCGGTGACGACGACCGGACCGGGGTCCGGGTAGCGGTAGTGCGTGGCCCGCACCCACCCCTTCTTGTTGGTGAGGGGGCGGACGCCGCCGACGTTGTAGTCGCCGCAGCCGCCGCTGTTGCCGCACTGCCAGGACGGGTCGCCGCCGTACGGCACGAGGTGCGCGGCCTTCTCGCGGAGGACGGGCTCGGGGAGGTTCTTGGGCCAGTGCCGGTTGTAGTAGCCCCGGAAGGACGTCGCCACGAAGGCCGGTATCGAGCCGCCGCCCTCCGTCGCGTGCGCGACCCAGCGGACCATGGCCGCCCAGCTGAAGGAGGCGACGGCGGTGTGGTCGGCGTGGTCCGAGTAGCCGGGCTGCTCGGAGTCCTTCTTGCGGGTCTTCTCGTCGCTGTGCTGGATGTCCGGATCCGGGTCCAGGGTGTGGACGACGGTCGGCCGGTACTGCTCCATGAGCCCGACGAGTACGTCGATGAGCCGGTCGTAGTCGTAGTCGTCGGCCTTGCGTACGGGGGAGTCGTCGGCGACGACGGTCCGCAGGCCCAGCTGGCGGTCGTGCCACAGGCTGGGGAGCGCCATCCAGCGGCGCGGGGTGTGCATGGCGAGGTTGAGGAAGACCAGCTCGACGCGGCGGTTGCCGTGGCTCAGCGTGTTGATCTCGGCGCGCCGGTCACCGCGGAGGGTGAGGACGCCCTTCTGCCACGGCGTGAACGTGTCGAGCCCGAGCATCTGCGCGTACGCCTGCCGCAGCCCCTGGTGCCGGGCCGAGGAGTACGCCGACTTGTCGGCGGTGATGTCCTTGCGGCCGGGGATGTGGTTCTTGCCGTCGTGCTCGCCCGCGGTGACGTAGACGCAGACGAGGGGGACGCCGGCGTCGACCATCCGCTGGGTGTCCGGGTTCATGAAGTACAGGTCGTCGTCCGGGTGCGCGGCGATCAGCATCAGCTGCGCGCGGCGCGAGCCGGCGATCGGCATCCCGGGCGCGGGATCGGCGGTGGGTCCGCTGCGCCGTGGTGTCGGCACGGTGCACCCGGTGATTCCGGCGGCCACCGCCGCCCCGATGGCGGCCATCCCGGCGAGGACCCCCCGCCGCCGCACGTGCGTCGCCACCCGTCCGATGGCAGGGCGCAGCCCCGCCCCCCGTATCTCGTCCACTTGTCGTGCTCCCCGTCCGCTTCCCCCGCAGCGGTGCCCCCGCCTGCGTTACGTCGTCCCCGATGGCGGCGGCGGGGCTGGTGCGGAGCCGCGCGCCGCGATCATCTAGACGGATTATCGGGGTGCGGGGTTGCCTGGGGCGGGGCGGCTCTCCTGACGGCTGCCCGCTGACGGCGACAGCGCCGACGCCGTACGGTCCCGACGCGAGGACACCACCGCCAGCAGGCCGATCGCGATCAGGGACCAGCCGCCGGAGACCGGCTCCAGCAGGGACACCGGGATCCCGAGCGCCAGCAGGATCCACCCGAGCTCGGGGGGCAGCGCCCCGGTGGTCGTCACGGACCTGCGGGCCAGGAGGCCGAGGCCGACGAAGGCGAGGCCGGCGGCCATGAACCAGAGGGCCATCATGCGGCCCTCGTCGTCGTTGGCGACGGTGTTCCACAGCCCCTCGGAAACGATGCCGCTCCAGTGGGAGCGGGCGGCGGCGGCGCCGACGAGCAGGTGCGCCGCGGCGGCGGCGTGGACGAGCCGGGGTATCCAGAGGCGGAGGCCTCGGGCCTGGGTGCTCATGAACTCACGGGCCTTTCCAGTGGTCTGTCGCGCCTTCGGTTTTCGTGCGGGAAGGGCGGGGACAGGGGCGGGGTCAAGGGCCGGGAGGCCGGGCCGGGACCAGGCCCGCCTCGTGCGCCGCGATGGCGGCCTCCACGCGGTTGCGGGCGCCGAGCTTGGCCAGTACGGCGCTGACGTGCGCCTTCACGGTGCCTTCGACCAGGTGCAGCTGGGCGGCGATCTCCGCGTTGGACAGGCCCGCGCCGAGGCCTGCCAGTACGTCCCGTTCGCGGCCCGTCAGGTGGTCGAGGGGGCGTCGGGGCCGGGCGGCCCGGTGCGCGCGCAGTCCGGCGACGACGCGGGCGGCGACCCTGGGGGACAGGTAGGCGCCGCCGGCGGCCACGGCCTGCACCCCGTTCAGCAGCTCCCGGGGGTCGTCCGCCTTGAGCAGGAAGCCGCTGGCGCCTTCCTCCAAGGCCTGCTGGATGAAGTGGTCCTCGCCGAACGTCGTCAGCATCACCACGCCGGCCGTCGGCACGGCCTGATGGATGCGGGCCGCCGCCGCGATGCCGTCGAGGCCCGGCATCTGGATGTCCATGAGGACCACGTCGGGCCGGTGGCGGCGCGCCAGGGAGACCGCCTCCGCCCCGTCGGCCGCCTCGGCGACCACCTCCGTACGCGGGTCCCTGGCCAGGATGGCCCGGATACCGGCCCGCACCATCGTCTCGTCGTCCGCCACGAGGACGCGGACCGGCCGTTGACCTGGTGTCGTCTCTTCCACACAGCGAGCGTACGGACCCGGCCGGGCCGCGCGGCCGGCTCCCCGGCGAAATCCGACCAGGGGCGCAAGGCCACCCCTGACGAACGGAAGGAAGGACCTGACGATCGGCCCATGTGCCCCTGGACGGAGCCCTCTTAGCGTCGAAGCCGTACCTCGGAACAGACCAGTCGACAGAGGGAACCGTTGTGATCACCCTGAGAGGGCTCGGCAAGCGCTACGGCGAGACCGTCGCCGTGAACGACCTGACGCTGGACGTCAGGGAAGGAAAGGTCACCGGCTTCCTCGGCCCCAACGGGGCCGGGAAGTCCACCACGATGAGGATGATCCTCGGCCTGGACCACCCCTCGCGGGGCAGGGCGCTCGTCAACGGCAGGCCCTACACCTCCCTGCGGCACCCGGTCCGCGAGGTCGGCGCGTTGCTGGACGCGAAGGCACTCCACCCGGCGCGCTCCGCCCGCAGCCACCTCATCGCCCAGGCCCGCAGCAACGGCATCCCCGTACGGCGGGTGGACGAGGTCCTGGAGACGGTGGGGCTGGCCAAGGCGGCGCGGCGCCGCGCCGGCACGTACTCGCTCGGCATGTCCCAGCGGCTCGGTGTCGCCGGAGCGCTGCTCGGCGACCCGGCCACGCTGATCCTGGACGAGCCGGTCAACGGCCTCGACCCCGACGGTGTGCGCTGGATGCGGGACCTCGTCCGCAATCAGGCCGCGGAGGGCCGCACGGTGTTCCTCTCCAGCCACCTCATGAGCGAGATGCAGCTGACGGCCGACCACCTCGTCGTCATCGGCAGGGGCAGGCTGCTGGCCGACACCTCCATGGCGGACTTCCTCGCGGGCAGCTCCCGCGCGACCGTGCGGGTACGCGTACCGGACCCCGAGGAACGGGCCGCCCTCGTACGCCGTCTGGCGGCCGACCACGCGGACGTCACCGTGACCGTCGACACGGCGGCCCGGGACGGGATCGTCGTCACCGGCCGGACCGCCGGACAGGTCGGCGACCTCGCCCACCGCTGCGGCGTCCGGCTGCACCAGCTGAGCGACGTCCAGGTGTCCCTGGAGCAGGCGTACATGGACCTGACGGCGCGCAGCGTCGAGTACGCGACCGGCGCACGGACCGACGAGGAGACACGATGACGGCCCACGACACGGCCACGACGACGGCCACGGCTCACGCGCAGGTCCGGCCGCCCGCCCGGCCGCCCGCCCAGCCGTTCCGCGGTGCGGTCGGCGCCGAGTGGACCAAACTGTGGTCGGTGCGCGCCCCGTACCTCTGCCTCGCGGCGGCCCTCGCCGTGACCGGCGTGTTCACCTTCTACTACGGCTCGATCGCGCGGATCAACGACCATCCCGTCCAGCCCGTCGGCCATGCGGCGGTCTCCTCCACGGTCCTGGTGCAGTTCGCCGTGGTCATCCTGGCCATGCTCACCATCACCAGCGAGTACACGACCACCAGCATGAGCTCGTCCCTGCTCTGGGTGCCGGTGCGCCGCCGCGTCCAGGCCGCCAAGGCCCTGGTCACCGCGCTGGTCTCCGTCACCGCCGGTACCGTGTGCGCCGCAGTGGGCACGGCTGTCGCGTGGGACCCGTTCGCCGGCCGCGCCTCGTTCGACGCCGGCGAGACGGCGGGCCAGGTGCTCGCCGTCGGCGCGTACTACGCCTTCATCGCCGTCATGACCGTGGGCGTCTCCTTCGCCACGCGCAACGCGGCCGGGGCGCTGACGGTGCTCGTCACACTGCTGTGGGCCCTGCCGAGCATGCTCGTGGGGCTCGGCGGGCAGACGCTGCTCGCGATCAACGACTGGTTGCCGCACAGCGCCGGTGCCGCCTTCATGCGGGGCGGCACCGACGCCCCCTACAGCCCCGCCACCGCGGTCCTCGTGCTGCTCGCGTGGACGCTCGCCGCCCATCTCGCCGGGCTGTACGTGCTGCGCCGCCGGGACGCCTGATCCGGTACCGGTACCGGTACCGGTGTCGTACGGGTGACGTAGCGTCGGCCCGGTGAGAGCACGCACCGCGCCCCCAGGAGAGGAACCCCCACCGACGATGCGGCGCCTTCACGCCCCGCTGAGGCCGGCGGTCGCCGACATCGCCCTGTGGGCGGTCTTCGCGACCGCCGGCGCCCTCTGGTTCGGCGACACCCGGGCCCCGTCCACCACCCGGGACCTGGTCCTCCCTCTGCTCGCGCTGGCCGTGGCCGTACCGCTGGCCCGGCGCCGCCCCGGGATGGCCGTTCTCCTGGCCGACGTCCCGTGCGCGCTGGGACTCGCCGGGACCGCGAGCCCGGCGAACGTCTACGCGCTGACGCTGGCCTGCATGAGCTTCCTGCTGGGTGTCCGCAGCGCCACGGCACGCACGCCGCTGCTGGTGCTCGCCGGCTGCCTGACGGCCGACCTGGCCGTGTGCGCCGCCCTGCGGGCCCCCGCGGTGTGGTGGTTCTACGCGATGACCGTGCTGCCCGCCGTGCTCCTGCTGCCCTGGCTCGCCGGCCGCTACTGGCGCGGTCGCCGGGAGCTGGCCGAAGGCGGCTGGCAGCTGGCCCGCAGCCTGGAGGAACGGCAGCACCTCGCCGCCGAGCGGGCCCGCCTGACGGAACGCGCGGCCATCGCCGCCGACATGCACGACTCGCTCGGGCACGTCCTGAGCCTGGTCGCGCTGCGCGCCGGGGCGCTGGAGCTGTCACCGACCCTCACCCCGCGGGACCGCGAGGACGTCGCCGAGCTCCGGCGGACGATATCCGACGCCGTCGACCACCTCCGGGAGACCGTCACCGTGCTGCGGTCCGACCCGCGGGCGGGCGCGGCCGACACGGTGGAGGAGCTCCTGGGGCGTGCGGTCGCCTCCGGCGTCCCGGTGCGGTGGGAGCGCAGCGGGCCGCCGCCCGCGCGGTCGCCCCTCGTCGAACGCGCCGTGTACCGCGTGGTGCAGGAGGCCCTCACCAATGCCACCAAGCACGCGCCGGGCAGCGCCGTCCGCGTCACCATCGCGCACACCGGCGACACCACGCGCGTACGGGTCGTCAACGCGGAGCCGCCGGCCGGGCCGACGCCTCACGACGCGGTGGGCGGCACCCACGGTCTGGCGGGGCTGCGCGAGCGGGTCACGGTACTGGGTGGCACCTTGCGAGCCGGTCCGTACGAAGGCGGCTTCGAGGTCGCCGCGACCCTTCCGCACCACGCCTCCGCCCAGGCGGCGCCCCCTGACCCGGACCGCACGCCGTCCGCCGGCCCCGTACCCGAATCCGTGCGGCGGCGTGCCCGCATCCGCCGCATCACCCGCTGGCGCTTCGCGGCCGTCTTCGCCGCCCCCGCGGCGGCGGCAGCGGTCTTCGTGCCGAGCGCCGTGTACCTCGCGTACCAGCTCACGGGCAGCGTCCTGCCGCCGTCCCGCTACGAGGAGCTCCGGGTCGGCACCCCGCGCGCCGAGCTGACGCACCTCCTCCCGGCGCGGCCCTTCCCGTACGCGCCCGACACCCCGGGTGCCACCTGCGACTTCTACCGCTCGAACGGCAACCTGCTGGAGGAGGTAGACCTTTACCGGCTGTGCTACGCGGGCGGGAGGCTGGTCGCCAAGGACACGCTCGAAGCGGATGGCGACGATGCCGGGAGCCCGTAGGGAGGTTCGGGCAACCAGTCGCGGGCCGGGTCGTACTCCAGCCATCGGCTTTGGCCGGCTTCAGCGGCGCAGGCGGTGGCGAGGCGCCTCAGCCCCGGGTGTGTGTCGCCGGTGCGCCACAGCAGCGACCAGGCGTACAGCGGCGTGGGGTCGACGAGGGGGACGGAGCGCAGGCCGGGGACCTCCGGCAGCGGTACGTCGGCGGGCAGCAGCGAGAACCGGCGCGGGTCCGCCGCGACCTCGGCGAGGAAGTGGGAGAGTCCCAGGTTGACGCTCGCGCCCCGCTCCCGGATGCCGAAGCGGTCGGCGAACTGGTAGAGGAAGTCCAGCCGTTCCAGGGCCCCGGGCGCCCACAGCACGCTGTCGCGCAGGTGGTCCGGCCGGAGCGCCGGCCGCGCCGCGAGCTGATGGTCCGCGCTCAGGACGGCGTCCACCGGTTCGAGCCGGACGAGACGGTGCGTCAGCCCGGCCGGGAGCGGCGCGTGGGCCCGGCCGAAGGCCGCGTCGATGTCGCCGTGCAGGAGGGCCGCCGTCACCGCCGGCAGGTCGCGCCCGTGCCCCAGCGCCAGCTCGCCCGCTTCCGGGGCGACGTGCGCCAGGGTCCGCAGCGGCGCGTAGAGGTGGCCCCAGACGTCCACCCGAAGCGGGCGGTCCTCCTCCGCGACTGCCGCTGCCGCGTCGTCGGCGGCGGCCAGTGCCCGCCGGGCGGGTGCGAGGAAGCGGTGCCCGGTGTCGGTGAGGCGCACTCCGTGGCCGGAGCGCTCGAACAGTTCCGTGCCCAGCAGCGCTTCGAGACGTGCGATCCGCTTGGACAGCGCCTGCTGGGAGAGGGACAGCAGCCCGGCCGCCCGCCCGAAGTGGAGCTCCTGGGCGGCGAGTACGAAGGCCCGCACCTGCGCCATGTCCAGATCCACAGCGCTCACCATAGGTGACAACCGATGGTTGTCGTTCTCCACCGTCCGTTGTTGGATCGGCGGCCGCCCGCGGAGGTTGCCTGGGAGCCATGCAGAGACTGATCCCCACGGGAGCGCCTCGATGAAGGTCGCCGAGTTCGTCGCCGCCCAGTGGACCCGCGCCACCGGCGCGGGTCTCGACCCCCACGAGTACCGGCGTGTCACCGGGGCTCTGGAAGCCGTCGCGGACTGGGGCCCGTCCTTCGTACGCACCGGACACCGCTACGTCCGGCGTGCGGCGAACGCGCGGTCCTCCTCGTCGGCGGGCGAGTACCTTCTGACGGCGGCCCGGTGGTTCCACGTCGCCACGCTGGCGCCGTACGGCGAGGCGCATCGCGCCGCGGCCGAGGCCGATGCCGCCCTGGGCCGAGGACTGGCGCTGCTGGAGCCCGACGCCCGGCGCGTGACCGGCGAAGGGTTCACCGGCTGGCTACGCGGTCCCGCCGACGGGCCCGGCACCGTGGTCGTCGTACCGGGCCTGGACTCGGCCAAGGAGGAGTTCCTCGATCTGGTGTCCGCGCTGCTGGCCAGGGGGCTGGCGGTCTTCGCGATGGACGGCCCCGGGCAGGGCGCGCTCGCGGCCACGACGACCGTCCGGTGGGACTACGACCGGGTCGTCGCCCGGGTCGTCGACGCCCTCGGCGTCGCACGCGTCGGGCTCGTCGGCCTCAGCCTGGGCGGCTACTACGCGGCCCGGACCGCCGCGCTGGAGCGGCGCGTGGCGGCTGTCGCGACCGTCAGCGGCCCCTTCCGCCTGGACTGGGACGAACTGCCCCCGCCCGTACGGGACGTCCTGGCCCTTCGCGGCGGCGGAACCGAGGCGGCCCGCGACTTCGCCCGCCACGTGGACCTGGCCGCCCTGGCACCCCGCATCGCAGCACCGCTGCTGGTCGTGGACGGAGGCCGGGATGTCATCCCGGGTGTGACGAACGGGGAACCCCTGGCCCGCCTGGCGCAGCACGGGACGTACCTGTCCGTTCCGCACGGTGACCATCTGCTGGGAAACGCGCGGCCGGACTGGCTGCCCCTGCTCGCGGACCGGATGCAGGAAGCACTGGTGGAAGGAGGGACGGAGGCACGGACGGGAGCGCCATGACCATGGGCAGCCGCCCTCGGGCAGCCTGACCACGGCGGTCGGCACCGCGGCCGCGACCAGCGGCATCACGCCGCCGCCCCCTACCGCGCCTTCAGCACCGACGCGACCAGCGGCCCCGCCGCGTCGCCGCCGTGGCCGCCGGACTCGACGACCGCCGCGGCCGCGAGGTCGTCGGCGTACCCGGTGAACCAGCTGTTGGAGGAGCCCTGGTTGTCCACCTCCGCCGAGCCGGTCTTGGCGCCCTTGTCGTTCGTGCCGAGCCCGGACATCGCCCGCGCTCCGGTCCCGTTGGTCGCCGTGGCGTGCATCATGTCGCGCAGGGCGCTCGCGATGGGGCCGGGAAGCGGCCGGGCGGTGGCCGGCGCGCGGTCGAGCAGGGTGCGCGGGACGATGACCGGCTGCTTGAAGGAGCCGTTCTTCGCGGTCGCGGCGATCGACGCGACGTTGAGGGCGTTCATCGTTATCTTGCCCTGGCCGATGTACGAGGCCGCGGTCTCGGCCCCGGCCGACTGCGGCACGCTGCCGTCGAGGGAGCGGACGCCGGTGTTCCACTCCTGCCCGATGCCGAAGTACGTGCGGGCCGTGGCGCCCAGCGCCGTACCGGCGACGCCCTTGTCGTTCAGCGGCTTGACGGCCTTGATGAAGGCGGTGTTGCAGGAGCGGCGGAAGCTGTCCCGGAAGGTGCCGCCCTGGATGGCGAAGCCGTCGAGGTTGTGGAAGGGGCGCCCGTCCCACGTGACGGTCGCGGGGCACTCGACGCGGTCGCCCGGTCCGGAGACCACGCCCTGGTCCAGCATCATCGCCGCCGTCACGATCTTCATCGTGGAGCCGGGCGCCTGGAGGCCGAGGAACGCGGCGTTGAAGCCGTCCTTGCGGTTGTTGGCGACCGCCCGTATCTCACCGGTGCTCGGCTTGATCGCCACCACCGACGATTCGCCGTACCGCCCCACCGCCTGCTCGGCGGCGGCCTGCACGTCCGCGTCCAGGGTGGTCTGCAGCTTGCCCGGCTCGCCCTTGGCGAGCGTCAGCAGCGTCTCCCTCGCCGCGCCCTCACCCGCGCCCTCGCCCGCCGGCTCGATCCACGTCTCCACGCCCGGCTTGCCGCCCGTCTCGGAGCCGTACTTCTCCCGCAGCTGGTCCAGGACCTGACCGAGCGACGGGTACTTCTCCTTCGTCAGCTCGCGGCCCTGGTGGTCGACCGCCTTCACCGGCGGGTCGGGCGCCTCGCCCGTCCGCAGGGCCGCGTCCTTGGTGAGCTTCGGGTGGATGACCGCCGGCTGCCAGTCGACCAGCGGCATGCCCGTCGTGACGCCCCGCACCACGGTCAGCTCGGAGGCGTACGTCCAGCGCGTGGAGACGCCTTCGTACGTCACCGTCGCGTCGACCGTGAACGGCACCTTCGGCCCCACCGCCTTGCCCGGCGTGATGACGGCCTTGGAGACGTGGGCCTTCTCGCGGAAGTCCCGCACGGCCGGGCCCGCGGTGCCGGCGGCGTTGGTCAGTCCGCCCGCCGTGTCCGCGTCCCCCTCGGCCCACGCCGCGAGGAAGTCCTTCGCCGTCCGCTCCACCTCGTCGGCGGTGACCGGCCCGCTCCCGGCCTTCCGCACCCCGGGCGCGGCCTTCGTCGACGGCGCGGCGGTCGTCCCCGTCACCCCGTTCCAGAGGTGGTAACCGCCGTACCCCACGCCCCCTGCCACCACGGCGAACACACCGCCGACGATGGCCACTTTCGCTCCGCTGCGCATCCGTGCAGCCCCCTCCGCCCGTAAACGGCAGTAACCCTACGGGACGGTACTGACAGCGGGGCCGGTTGTTATCCGAACGGAACGTCAGGCCCCCGGCTCACACCCACGTATCCAGCCACATCCGGTCCCGCCACTCGTCCATCGGGATCGCCTGCCCCGTGTACAGCGGCCAGAAGTAGATGAAGTTCCACACGATCAGCAGCATCAGTACGCCCACCCCCACGGCCCCCAGCGTGCGCCGCCGCTCCGCCGAGCCGTCGTGGCCCGGCGGGCCCAGCATGGCGCCGGCCATCATCGCCACCGCCAGGCACAGGTAGGGGACGAACACCACGGCGTAGAAGAGGAAGATCGTGCGGTGCTCGTAGTGCAGCCACGGCACCCATCCGGCCGCGAAGGCGCAGGCGATCGCGCCCGCGCGCCAGTCGCGGCGGAAGAACCAGCGCCACAGGACGTACAGCACCGCGAAGCACGCCGCCCACCACAGCAGCGGCGTACCGATCGCCAGCACCTCGCGCGCGCACTTCTCCGTGGCGTCCGCCGGGCAGCCGCCGGTGCCCGGGGCCTGGTCCTCGTAGAAGTACGAGACGGGCCGGCCCAGCACCATCCAGCTCCACGGGTTCGACTGGTACGTGTGCCCCGAGGTCAGCTGGATGTGGAAGTCGTAGACCTGGGTCTCGTAGTGCCACAGGCTGCGCCACCAGTCGGGGAACAGCCAGGACCACATGCTGTCCTTGCCGTCCTTCGCGGCCCAGTCCCGGAAGTACCCCTTGCCCGTGAAGATCCAGCCCGACCAGGAGGCGATGTACGTCACGACCGCGACCGGCACCGTCGAGACGAACGCGGGCAGCAGGTCGCGCGTCAGCACCGCCACGTACGGGCGGAAGGCACCCGCCGTGCGGCGCGCGGCCACGTCCCACAGGACCGTCATCACGCCGAACGCCGCCAGGAAGTACAGGCCGTTCCACTTGGTGGCGCACGCCAGACCCAGCAGCACCCCGGCACCGATCCGCCACGGCCGCCACCCCAGGCGCAGCGTCTCCGCGATCCGCACGTCCGGCCGCAGCACCCCGTCCGGGTCGACCGGCAGGGCGGCCGCCAGCCGGGCCCGCGCCCGGTCCCGGTCGACCAGCAGGCAGCCGAAGGCCGCCAGCACGAAGAACATCACCACCAGGTCGAGCAGCGCCGCCCGGCTCATGACGAAGTGCAGCCCGTCCACCGCGAGCAGCGCGCCCGCCAGGCACCCGAGGAACGTCGACCGCAGCAGCCGCCGCCCGATGCGGCACAGCATCAGCACCGACAGCGTGCCGAGCAGCGCCACCATGAAGCGCCAGCCGAACGGAGTGAAGTCGAAGATCCACTCGCCGAGCCCGATGACCCACTTGCCGACCGGCGGGTGCACCACGTAGCCCGGTTCCGTCGGCACGGTCACCGCGTCCGGGTTCGCCAGGATCGACTTGTCGACGTCCTTCGGCCAGGCCCCTTCGTACCCCTGGTTGATCAGCGCCCAGGCGTCCTTGGCGTAGTACGTCTCGTCGAATATCACCGCGTGCGGCTCGCCCAGCTTCCAGAACCGCAGCACCCCCGCCACGAGCGCCACCAGCAGCGGCCCGCCCCACGCCGTCAGGCGCACCAGCACGTCCGCCGCCGTGGGCGGCACCCCGAGGACCGTCCACATCCGGCCCGAGGGGCGCGTGTACGGGGGAACCAGCCGCTCCCGCAGGCCGGGCACCGGCCGCGGGGCGTAGCCGAAGCGGCGCAGGCGCCGTTGCCAGGAGGGCTGACTCCCGATGCCGTCGGCGCCCTGTCCGCGCAGGGCCTTCTGAGCAGTACTGGTCACCGCGCCATCGTAGGGAACGCGCCTGTGCGCGTCGCCTCTCCGGGCTGCGAGGATGGCACCTGTGACAGGAACGGGAACGGTAACCGGAACGCTCGTCCTCGCGGGGACCCCGATCGGTGACGTGGCGGACGCCCCGCCGCGGCTGGCCACGGAGTTGGAGAGCGCCGACATCATCGCCGCGGAGGACACCCGGCGGCTGCGGCGGCTGACGCAGGCGCTCGGCGTGCACACGCGCGGGCGGGTCGTGTCGTACTTCGAGGGCAACGAGTCCGCCCGTACCCCCGAGCTGGTCGAGGCGCTCGCGGGCGGGTCGCGCGTGCTGCTGGTCACCGACGCGGGCATGCCGTCCGTCTCCGACCCCGGCTACCGGCTGGTCGCCGCCGCGGTCGAGCGGGACATCCGGGTGACCGCCGTGCCGGGCCCGTCCGCCGTGCTGACGGCGCTCGCGCTGTCCGGGCTGCCCGTGGACCGCTTCTGCTTCGAGGGGTTCCTGCCGCGCAAGGCCGGCGAGCGGCTCGGCCGGCTGCGCGAGGTCGCCGCCGAGCGGCGCACCCTCGTCTACTTCGAGGCCCCGCACCGCCTCGACGACACGCTCGCCGCGATGGCCGAGGTCTTCGGCCGCGAGCGGCGCGCCGCCGTCTGCCGCGAGCTGACCAAGACGTACGAGGAGGTCAAGCGGGGCGGCCTCGGCGCGCTCGCGGCGTGGGCGGCCGACGGCGTACGCGGCGAGATCACGATCGTCGTGGAGGGCGCCCCGGAGCCCGCGCCCGGCGACCTCGACGCGGACGAGCTCGTGCGCCGGGTGCGGCTGCGCGAGGAGGCGGGGGAGCGGCGGAAAGAGGCCATCGCGGCGGTCGCCGCGGAGGCGGGCCTGCCCAAGCGGGAGGTGTTCGATGCCGTCGTGGCGGCAAAGAACGCGCCACGGGGAAGCTCGGCGGAGCCCGCGGGAGAGTAAAGGACTATCGTAAAAAGCAAAGCCCCGACCGCTCGGCAGGCCTTTCGGCATGGGATGCCCCAAAGCCGGACCAATTTCCGGCATGCGGCGATGCGCTCCCGCCGGTAAAGGCGTCCACTGGCAGCAGTGGAAAGGAGCCAGCATGAGCGAGACCACCAGCACTCCTCCAGTCGCCCACGAGGCCTACTCCTTCGCCTGCATGAAGTGCGGATACGGCTGGGAGGAGGCCTACGACATCGAGCACTACACGGACGCGCGCGGACACGAGTTCGTGGTCTACAAGGCCGAGGGGCGCCGGGTCCCCTCGCCGCTCTCCAACCCCACGTGCCCCAACTGCGAGTCCCACCGGGTCCGCATCATGCGGTCCGGCCGGGTGTCGTCCGTGCTGGACCTGATGGCGCAGGCGTACGAGACGACGGAGAAGACGACGGAGAGGAAGAAGGCGACCGGGCAGGAGGCGGAGCCGATCTCGGCGGCCGGGCCCACGGGCCAGAAGACCGAGGAGCCGAAGACCGAGCGCGGCCCGGAGGAGCAGACGCGGCGCGAACCGCACCACTGGCACCTCGGCGACCTCCTGCGCCACTGGCACCGTAAGTAGTCCCGGGGGCCACAGGGCTGCTCGTACGATCGGGGCATGAGTTCGAAGGACGCCCCGCCGCCGCTGCCCGAGCCCCTCGGGGTGCCGGTCGCCGATTCCCACACCCACCTCGACATGCAGTCCGGCACCGTGGAGGAGGCCCTCACCAAGGCCGCCGCCGTCGGGGTCGAGACCGTGATCCAGGTGGGCTGCGACCTCAAGGGATCCCGCTGGGCGGCGGAGACGGCCGCCGCGTACGACACCGTCTGGGCGGCGGTCGCCCTGCACCCCAACGAGGCCCCGCGGATCGTGCTGGGCGACCCCGACGGGTGGTCGCGGCAGGGGGCGCGCGAGGGCGGCGGGGACGCTGCGCTCGACGACGCGCTCGCCGAGATCGACCGGCTCGCCGCCCTCCCCGAGGTCAAGGCCGTCGGCGAGACCGGCCTCGACTACTTCCGCACCGGCCCCGAGGGCATGGCCGCGCAGGAGCGCTCCTTCCGCGCCCACATCGAGATCGCCAAGCGGCACCGCAAGGCGCTCGTCATCCACGACCGCGAGGCCCACGCCGACGTGCTGCGCATCCTCGCCGAGGAGGGCGCCCCCGAGCGGACGGTCTTCCACTGCTACTCCGGCGACGCCGACATGGCCCGCACCTGCGCCGAAGCCGGGTACTACATGTCCTTCGCCGGGAACGTCACCTTCAAGAACGCCCAGCCGCTGCGCGACGCCCTCGCCGTCGCCCCGCTGGACCTCGTCCTGGTGGAGACGGACGCGCCCTTCCTGACGCCCGCGCCGTACCGCGGACGGCCCAACGCGCCGTATCTCGTTCCGATCACGGTCCGCGCGATGGCGGCCGTGAAGGGCATCGACGAGGAGGCCATGTCGACGGCGATCGGCGTCAACACGGCACGCGCCTTTGATTACTGACGGATCACGACCGCGGGGTCCGGGCGCAGGGTAACGGTACGACCCTGCGTAGTCGAGCCGCTTTGGAGAGTGACGGAGGCTCCGCTAGGGTCCCGGCCTCGTGAACGGATTCCGTGCGCCCTTCGAGCCCGCCCCTACGGGTCCGGCCCCGGTCCTCCGGCCCGCGCCCGCCCACCCCGGCGTGCCGCGCCAGGCAGCCGCGGTCGACCCGGAGGCCCCCACCCTCGCGGCGGCGTATCCGCAGGCCCCCGCCCCCGGCGGTGGCCGCGCGGCGGCCCGCCGGGCACGGACGCGGCGGCGGGCGGGGCGGGGCGGCGGCGCGCCCGACGGCCTCGGGCGCCTCCTCCCGCAGGCCCTCGTCGTGGCGTTCCTCGCCGGCGGCACCAGCGCCTTCGTCGCCGGCGACAAGGCCGTACGCCTCTCCGTCGACGGCGTACCCCGCACCATGCACACCTTCGCCGACGACGTCTCCGAGCTCCTCGCCGACGAGGGCCTGCCCGTCGGCCCGCACGACGTCGTCGCGCCCGCGCCGGGCACCGAGCTCGGCAACGGCGACGAGGTGGTCGTCCGGTACGGCCGCCCCGTCACCCTCACCCTCGACGGGCAGCGCCGCCGCGTCTGGACGACCGCCCGCACGGTCGACGAGGCGCTGCGCGGATTCGGGGTGCGCGCGGAGGGCGCCTACCTGTCCGTCCCGCGCACCACCCCGATCCCCCGCCGCGGCCTGACCCTCGACGTCCGGACGGAACGGACGGTGACGTTCCTCGCCGACGGCCGCGAACGCACCATCCGCACCAACGCCGCAACCGTCCGTGAGGCGGTCGAGCAGGCGGGCATCACCCTCAGCGGCGAGGACACCACCTCCGTCCCGCCCGGCAGCTTCCCGCGCGACGGGCAGACGATCACCATCCTGCGGATCACCGGCCTCCAGGAGGTGCGCGAGCAGGCCATTCCGTACGCCGTGGAAAGGATCCGCGACCCCTCCCTCCACGTGGGCACCGAGGTGGTGGAGCGGCAGGGCCGCACGGGCGCGCGCCGCGTGACGTACGCCGTCCGCACGGTCAACGGCGTACGCCAGCAGCCCCGCAAGATCGCCGACGAGGTCGTACGGGAGCCGGTCACGCAGCGGGTGCTGGTCGGTACGAAGCCGATGCCGACCTCCGTCGCCGGAGCCGACCACCTCGACTGGGACGCCCTCGCCCAGTGCGAGTCCGGCGGCCGACCCGACGCCGTCGACGCGTCCGGGACGTACGGCGGGCTGTACCAGTTCGACCCCGGCACCTGGCAGCGGCTCGGCGGCCGGGGCGTCCCGCAGGACGCCCCCGCCGCGGAACAGACATACCGGGCGAAGAAGCTCTACGTGCAGCAGGGGTCGAGTCCGTGGCCGCACTGCGGCCGTAGGCTGTATCGGTGAGCACCACTGATCCCGACGCCCTCCTCGGCCCCGCCGACATCCGCGAACTGGCCGCCGCGCTGGGCGTACGCCCCACCAAGCAGCGCGGCCAGAACTTCGTCATCGACGCCAACACGGTCCGCCGGATCGTCCGGACGGCGGAGGTGCGGCCCGAGGACGTCGTCGTGGAGGTCGGACCGGGCCTCGGCTCGCTGACGCTGGCGCTGCTGGAGGCGGCCGACCGGGTCGTCGCCGTCGAGATCGACGACGTACTGGCGGCCGCCCTGCCGTCGACCGTCGCCGCCCGCATGCCCGCGAGGAAGGACCGCTTCACGCTCGTCCACTCCGACGCGATGCACGTCCAGGAGCTCCCGGGACCGGCGCCGACCGCGCTCGTCGCGAACCTGCCCTACAACGTCGCCGTGCCCGTCCTGCTGCACATGCTCGACCGCTTCCCGAGCATCGACCGGACCCTGGTCATGGTCCAGGCGGAGGTCGCCGACCGGCTCGCCGCGCGCCCCGGCAACAAGGTGTACGGCGTGCCGTCGGTCAAGGCCAACTGGTACGCCGAGGTCAAGCGCGCCGGCGCCATCGGGCGCAACGTCTTCTGGCCCGCGCCGAACGTCGACTCGGGCCTCGTCTCGCTCGTCCGCCGCACCGAGCCGGTGCGGACCACCGCCACCAAGGAGGAGGTCTTCGCGGTCGTCGACGCGGCCTTCGCGCAGCGCCGCAAGACCCTGCGAGCCGCGCTCGCCGGCTGGGCCGGGTCGCCCGCCGCCGCCGAGGCCGCGCTGGTGGCCGCCGGGATCTCGCCGCAGGCCCGCGGCGAGGCCCTCACCGTGGAAGAGTTCGCCCGCATCGCGGAGGCCAAGTCAGCGTGAGCATCACCGTACGCGTACCCGCCAAGGTCAACGTCCAGCTGGCGGTCGGCGCCGCACGGCCCGACGGCTTCCACGACCTGGCCAACGTCTTCCTCGCCGTCTCCCTGTACGACGAGGTGACCGCGACCCCCGCCGACGAGCTGCGGATCACCTGCTCGGGTCCCGATGCCGACCAGGTGCCGCTGGACGCGACCAACCTGGCCGCCCGCGCCGCGCTGGCCCTCGCCGCGCGCCGGGGCATCCCCGCGAACGTCCACCTCCACATCGCCAAGGACATCCCCGTCGCCGGCGGCATGGCGGGCGGCAGCGCCGACGGCGCGGGCGCGCTCCTCGCCTGCGACGCGCTGTGGGGTACGGAGGCTTCCCGCGAGGAGCTGCTCGACATCTGCGCCGAGCTCGGCAGCGACGTGCCGTTCTCGCTCATCGGCGGCGCCGCGCTCGGCACCGGACGCGGCGAGCGGCTCGCACCGCTGGAGGTCGGGGGCGCCTTCCACTGGGTGTTCGCCGTCGCGGACGGCGGCCTGTCGACGCCCGCCGTCTACGGCGAGTTCGACCGCCTCACCGCCGGAACGGACATCCCCGCCCCGGCCGCCTCCCCCGCGCTGCTCGACGCCCTGCGCACCGGCGACGCCACCGCCCTCGCGGGCGCCCTCGCCAACGACCTCCAGCCCGCCGCGCTCTCCCTGCGCCCCTCCCTCGCCGCCACCCTCGCGGCGGGCACGGACGCGGGCGCCCTGGCGGGCCTGGTCTCCGGCTCCGGCCCGACGACCGCCTTCCTGGTGAAGGACGCCGACGCGGCGGCCGCCGTCGCCGACGCCCTCCTGGCCTCCGGCACCTGCCGCACGGCCCGGGTGGCGACGTCGCCGGCGCCGGGAGCGACGGTGGTGCACACCCCCTAGGCCCTGACGCTGCCGGTCAGCCGGCCAGGGCGACCGACTTCTTCGCCAGCTCGTACGCCGGCAGCATCGCCTCGTGCTCCTCGGCGTCCATGCCGCCCAGGTGCACGACCACCGGGCCGCTCGGGGTCGTCACCGCGAACGCGCGCTCGGGCTTCGCCTCGTCGAGGGGACCGCTGGTGTACGTGACCTCCGTCGCCGGCAGGGCGCCCGCCTTCGTCTCGGTGTACCGCGCCTCGCTCGCGCCCTTGTCGGCGGTCACGAACGCCTCCAGCGCCTGGCGCGGGGAGCCGCCCTTCCCGGTGCCGGTCCAGACGCGGAGGAAACCGATGTGCCCGGCGGGCTTGGCGTCCACCTCGCACACGAGCGTGACCGAGCCCTGCTTCAGTACAAAGTCGGGGTTGGAGATGTCGACCTTCTCGGCCGTCCAGTCCTTCGCGGTGTCGAGCGACACGGGCAGCGCGCACGGCGACCCCGCGCCGCCGAGGGTCGCGCCCTTCACGGCGGCGTCGGCGGAAGCGGCCTTCGACGGCGACGCCGAAGCGGACGCGGACGCCTGCGCCTTCTTCCCGGCCGACTTCTCCGGCTTCTCCGAATCCGACGAACACCCGCTCAGCAGCAGCCCCGCCACCACGACCGCCGGAACCGCGCCCCGCACCACGTACCGCCCCATGAAGATCCCCACCCAGAGTCCGTTCGAACGAACGCGCACGCTACCGCACCGTCCGCGGCGGCTACCCTGG
Source organism: Streptomyces sp. NPDC003036 (assembly GCF_040611175.1). Lineage (NCBI taxonomy): Bacteria > Bacillati > Actinomycetota > Actinomycetes > Kitasatosporales > Streptomycetaceae > Streptomyces > Streptomyces sp. NPDC003036. Next base: position 36,836 of record NZ_JBEXNO010000025.1, read on the forward strand.
TAGGTCGGCCCATCCCCCCGTAGCAGGAGTGACATGGCAGTCAACCTCGTCAATGTCGAGGCAGTCAGCAAGGTGTACGGCACCCGTGCCCTGCTGGACGGTGTGTCCCTCGGCGTCTCCGAGGGGGACCGGATCGGCGTCGTCGGGCGCAACGGGGACGGCAAGACCACCCTCATCCGGATGATCGCCAAGCTGGAGGAGGCCGACACCGGCCGCGTCACGCACAGCGGCGGGCTCCGCCTCGGGGTCCTCACGCAGCACGACTCGCTCGACCCCGCCGCCACCGTCCGGCACGAGGTCATCGGCGACCTCGCCGACCACGAGTGGGCCGGCAACGCCAAGATCCGCGACGTGCTCACCGGGCTGTTCGGCGGGCTCGACCTGCCCGGCTTCCCGCAGGGCCTCGACACCGTCATCGGGCCGCTCTCCGGCGGCGAGCGGCGCCGCATCGCGCTCGCCAAGCTGCTCATCGCCGAGCAGGACCTGATCGTCCTCGACGAGCCCACCAACCACCTCGACGTCGAGGGCATCGCCTGGCTCGCCCAGCACCTGCGGGCCCGGCGCTCCGCGCTCGTCTGCGTCACGCACGACCGGTGGTTCCTCGACCAGGTCTGCACGCGCATGTGGGACGTCCAGCGCGGCGCGGTGCACGAGTACGAGGGCGGCTACTCCGACTACGTCTTCGCGCGCGCCGAGCGCGAGCGCATCGCCGCCACCGAGGAGGTCAAGCGGCAGAACCTGATGCGCAAGGAGCTGGCCTGGCTGCGGCGCGGCGCCCCGGCGCGCACGTCGAAGCCGCGGTTCCGCATCGAGGCGGCGAACGCGCTCATCGCGGACGTACCGCCGCCGCGCGACACGAGCGAGCTGATGAAGTTCGCCAACGCCCGGCTCGGCAAGACCGTCTTCGACCTGGAGGACGTGACCGTCACCGCCGGCCCCAAGATGCTGCTCAAGCACCTGACCTGGCAGCTCGGCCCCGGCGACCGCATCGGCCTGGTCGGCGTCAACGGCGCCGGCAAGACCTCGCTGCTGCGCGCCCTCGCCGAGGCCGCCGTCACCCAGGGCGAGAAGCAGCCGGCCGGCGGGCGGATCGTCGTCGGCAAGACGGTACGCCTGGCGTACCTGTCGCAGGACGTCGCCGAACTGCCGCCGACGCTGCGCGTGCTGGAGGCCGTCCAGCAGGTGCGCGACCGCGTCGACCTCGGCAAGGGCCGCGAGATGACGGCGGGGCAGCTGTGCGAGCAGTTCGGCTTCACCAAGGAGAAGCAGTGGACGCCCGTCGGCGACCTCTCCGGCGGTGAGCGCCGCCGCCTCCAGCTGCTGCGCCTGCTGATGGACGAGCCGAACGTCCTCTTCCTCGACGAGCCCACCAACGACCTCGACATCGAGACCCTCACGCAGCTGGAGGACCTCCTCGACGGCTGGCCCGGCTCGATGGTCGTCATCTCCCACGACCGGTTCTTCATCGAGCGCACGACGGACAAGACGTTCGCGCTCCTCGGCGACGCCACGCTGCGCATGCTGCCGCGCGGCATCGACGAGTACCTGGAGCGGCGCCAGAGGATGATCGACACGGCCGCCCCGGCACCGGCCGCCGCGTCGGCGTCCGCGTCCGCGCCCGCGAAGGAGAAGTCCGCGGGCGACTCCCGCGCCGCCAAGAAGGAGCTGCAGAAGATCGAGCGCCAGCTCGACAAGGTCTCCGAGAAGGAGAGCAAGCTCCACACCCAGATCGCCGAAAACGCCACGGACTTCGAGAAGGTGGCGAAGCTGGACGCGGAGCTGAGGGAACTGGCCGCGCAGCGCGAGGACTTGGAGATGCGCTGGCTGGAACTCGCCGACGACGCCTGACCCTCCGACCCTCAAAGGGGCGTGACGAAGGCGTGGAGAGCGGATAACGAGGGCATCACGGGCCGGTCCTCCCTTGGGAACAGGGGCGGACCGGCCCCTTTCGCGTCGTACCCGAGTGATAGAAAGAAACCCCGCTCGACTCACGTAACACTGCGGAATCCGTGTCCGATTCGCTCCATTCCGGTGGTACGCGTGCGCGTACGTGCGCCCCGGAATCGCGGGGGAGGCCGGTCGGTCACCGGACCGCACGAAGGGGGAAGCGCTGATGACTCAGCCGCCCAGCCAGCAACCGCCGCAGGGGGGCGGCTTCGGGTCTCCGCAGGACCCGCAGCAAGGATTCCCCCAGCCCCCGGGACAGCCGCCGGCCCAGCCGCCCATGCCCCCGGCCCAGCCGCCCATGCCGCCGTCGCAGCCGCCGGCGGGCCCGCCGCCGCAGGCGCCGTCCGCCCCGCCGCAGGGGGTCCAGCCCGGTTACGGCTACCCCCAGCAGCCGGGCCCGTACGCCCCCCAGCCCGGCCCCTACGGCCAGCAGCCGGGCCCGTACGGCCAGCCGCAGCCCGGCCCCTACGGCGGCTACCCCGGACAGCCGCAGTACCCCGGTGCGCCGGCCCCGGCGCCCGCCGGTGGCGGCCGCAACCCCTTCAAGGGCAAGCCCGGCGTCATCATCGGCGCCGCCGTGGCCGCCCTCCTCGTCATCGGCGGCGGCACCTGGTTCGCCGTGAGCGGCGACGACACCGACCCGAAGAAGCCCGACGCCAAGGGCTCCAGCGCCGCGCCCGACCCCACCGGCTCCGGTGACGTCGACCAGGGCGACGGCAACGGCGACGGCCGCGGCGCCGGGGACGACCTCAACGCCGGGCGCAAGGACGGCGAGGCCAAGGTCGCGTGGCTCGGCACCAACGACGTCGACCTCCCGCGCAACGGCGCGGACGTGCACGGCCCCTGGGTCGTCGGCGACACCCTCGTCAAGGCCATGTACAAGAGCATCAGCGGCTACTCGGTCGCCGACGGCAAGAAGAAGTGGGAGGTGCCGTTCACCACCGAGGTGTGCGCCGCCCCCGTCGCGCCCGCCGCCAACGGCACCATCGTCATCGGCGTCAAGGACGGCACCGGCGACCGCGCCGACTGCCTCCAGCTCCAGCAGATCGACCTCAAGACCGGCAAGGCGGGCTGGAAGCAGACCATCGCCAAGGGCACCGGCTTCAGCGCGCTCTCCGACGTCACGCTCGCCATCAGCGGCACCACCGTGACCGCCGCCGGCACCAACAACTCCTACGGCTACTCCCTCGCCGACGGCAAGCAGCTCTTCGGCAAGCGGTCCGGCGGCTGCCAGCCGTACGCCTTCGCCGGCGGACCCAAGCTCATCGCCGCCTCCAGCTGCCCCACCGGCGACTACGAGAAGCAGCAGCACGAGATCAGCGAGGTCGACCCGGCGACGGGCAAGCCCAAGTGGTCGTACAAGCTGGCGCCCAACTGGGAGGTCGACAAGGTCTACTCCGTCAGCCCGCTGGTCGTCTCGGCGACCCAGCGCAAGGAGAAGAAGTGGTCCGTCTTCGCGCTGACGGACACCGGCAAGCTCCGCTCCACGCTCGACGGCGGCAAGGACAAGTTCGAGGCCAACTGCGGCGGCAGCTTCATCGTCTTCGGCCAGAACCTGGAGGGCTGCATCGGCGTCGCCGCCGACGCCACCACCTTCTACATGGCGACCGCCCCCACGTCGGTGACCGACGGCACCAATGAGGTGGTGGCGTTCAACCTCGACACCGGCAAGCCCAAGTGGCGCGCCTCGGCGGGCCCGAAGAAGACCATGACGCCGCTGCGCATGGAGGGCGCCAACGTGCTGCTCTACATGGAGGGCTCCTGGGACCGGGGCGGAGCGGTCGCCACGCTCGCGCCGACCGGCGGCAGCCCCACGGTGCTGCTCCAGCACCCGCAGTCGACGGCCCAGATCGAAAGGACGTTCTTCGACGCGAAGTACGCCTACGCCGACGGCCGGTTCTTCATCGTCAGCGGTCGCGTGAGCGCGAGCAACGACGAGCAGGAGAAGCAGACCAAGACGATGATGGCCTTCTCCAAGTGACGAACCGCCAGCAGGGCCCGCACCGGACCCCAGAGGGACCCACACCATGACGCAGCCACCCCCGCCCCCGAGCCAGCCGCCCAACCAGCCGCCGGGGCCCCCGCCGGGCACTCCGCCCCAGGGCGGTTTCGGCGCCCCCACCCCGCCGCCGCCGAACCCGGGTTACGGCTACCCCCAGGCCCCGGGCCAGCCCCCCGGCTACGGCTACCCCCAGGCGCCCGGCCAGCCGCCCGGTCAGGCCCCCGGCCAGCAGCCGTACGGCTACGGCTACCCGACCGCCCCCCTGCACCAGCAGCCCCCGCTGCCCCCGCAGGGCGGCAAGAAGCTGTCCACCCAGATGCAGATCATCATCGCCGCGGCGGTCGCCGTGGTCCTGATCATCGCGGGCGGAATCTGGTACGCGACCAGCAGCGGCGACGGCGGCGGCAGAGGCAAGGGCGACGAGGCGAAGGGCGCCGCCTCCGGCGCCACCGCCGGACAGGACGGCGGTGACGGCGGCGGCAAGGCGCCCGACGGGCCCGGCACGGAGAAGGCGCCGGCCAACACCCGCTCCAAGGTGGCCTTCCAGATGCCGCACCCCAAGGTCGCGGACCTGACGACCGTGGTCGGCTCCTGGACCACCGACAAGGCGTACGTGAAGTCGGGCGTCAACTCGGTCGTCGGGTACGACCTGGACAAGGGCGCCCCGCTGTGGACCCTCGCCCTGCCGGGCCAGGTCTGTGCGGCGTCCCGTCACGTCCAGGACAACAAGGCGGCGATCGGCTTCGAGGCCACCAAGCGCGTCGCCCCGAAGTACTACCAGCCGTGCACCGAGATCGGCGTCGTCGACCTGACCACGGGCAAGCTGCTGTGGAGCAAGTCCGTGGCCGGCGCGAACGGCGACGCCAAGATCCGGTTCACCGAGGTCACCGTCGGCGCCGGCACGGTCGCCGCGGGCGGCACCGACGGCGGCGCGGCCTGGAACCTGGCCACCGGCAAGGAGCTCTGGAAGCCCCAGGCCAACACCGACCAGTGCTTCGACATGGGGTACGGCGGCGGCCAGGCGCTCGTCGCGGCGCGCAAGTGCGGCCCGCACAACCAGCAGTACGTGATGATCCAGAACCTCGACCCGGCGAGCGGCCGGCCGCTCTCGCAGTTCAAGATGCCGGCCGGGGTGGAGTACGTGGGCATCATCTCCACGAAGCCGCTGGTCGTCGCGGCCGACGTCGGCGACACCGCCGGTGACGGTTCCTCCATCTCCGACCTCTTCTCCATCGACGAGAAGACCGGCAAGCTGAAGGTCAAGATCGCGGTGGACGCCGAACGGTTCGCCGGCGACTGCGACTCCACGATGGTCGAGGCGTGCAGCAAGGTCGTCGTCGGCAACGGCCGCGTCTACCTGCCCACCGAGGAGCACGAAGGCACCGGCGAGGCGTACGGCCAGACCAACGAGATCGTCTCCTTCGACCTGACCACCGGCAAGCCCACCAGCGACAAGGCCGAGGCCGGCGAGCGGTACTCGATGTTCCCGCTGCGCATGGACGGCGGCAACATCATCGCGTACAAGGAGCCGCCCTACGACAAGGGCGGCCAGATCGTCAGCATCGACGGGGCCACCTTCAAGCAGACCGTGCTGATGGAGAACCCGGCCGACAAGTCCGTGCGCGACGCCGAGGGGAGCTTCTCGCTCGACCACGCGGAGATCCGCTACGCCGCCGGACGGCTGTTCATCTCGGAGCGGATGATCTCCGAGCCGAGCGGCTCGTCGACCGACGACACGCAGTACTTCGTGCTGGCGTACACCACGCACTGACGCCCGCCCGCCCCTCGCGGCGGGTCCGTCGCCCGGCCCGGCACCTCGGAAGACCGAGGTGCCGGGCCGTCACCATAAAGGGGCTCAAGTAGCCCTTATCAGCGAAGAATTCGACATTCCGGGGGGCTTCTGACAAGGAGGGGGCGCGCGACGTCGAACAAGCGTGTAGCTTGCCGGGTCAACAGTGCCGGGGACGGCGGGGGGCCGGAGCCGGCGGGGAGCCGGGACCGGCGGGGATGGGGGATTGCTCGATGGGCGTGCGGCTCATGGTGGTCGACGACCACCGCCTGCTCGCCGAGGCGCTCGCCTCGGCGCTGAAACTGCGCGGGCACCGGGTGCTCGCGGCAGCCGCCCCCGCCGCGGGCGCGGCCGAACTGGTGGTGAGCCGCGCGCCGGAGGTCTGCCTGCTGGGCACGGCCGCCCCGGCGGAACCGGGCGCCTTCGACCCGGTCGTCCGCATCAAGCAGGACCGCCCGCAGGTGGCGGTGGTCATCCTCGGCCCGGTGCCGAGCCCGCGCGGGATCGCGGCGGCGTTCGCCGCGGGCGCGTCCGGCTACGTACGTCATGACGAGCGCATCGAAGGCGTCGAGCGGGCGATGCTCAAGGCCCGGGCGGGCGAGGTGGCGGTCGCGCCGCAGCTGCTCCAGAGCGCCTTCACCGAACTGCTGAACCCGGCGGCCCAGCCCGACGACGAGGGCCAGCGGCTGCTGCGCATGCTCACCCCGCGTGAGGTCGAGGTCCTCGTCCGGGTCGCGGAGGGCGAGGACACACGGCTGATCGCCGCGGGCATGCACATCGCGCCGAGCACCGCGCGGACGCACGTGCAGCGCGTGCTGATGAAGCTCGGTGTCGGCTCCCGCCTGGAGGCCGCCGCCCTCGCCGCCCGTACGGGCCTCCTGGACCGCGCCGCCCTGCGCCACGCCTCGCACCAGCCCACCGACTGAACACCCCGCTCGCCGCCCGGGCGCGCTTCGGCATTGACTGCGATGTTCGGTTGTGGTTCCTTGTGTGTGGTTGTGTTGGAACGGCACACGGCAGGAGCCCGCAGTGAAGAAGACGTCGACCCGGCTGGCCGACGGGCGTGAGCTGGTCTACTACGACCGGCGGGACGACGCCGTGCGCGACGCCGTCGACCCCCGCCCCCTCGACCCCATCTCCACCACCTCCGAGATCCGGCACGACCCCCTCCTCGGCGACTCCGTCGCCATCGCCTCGCACCGCCAGGGCCGCACCTACCACCCGCCCGCGGACGAGTGCCCCCTGTGCCCCTCCCGGGACGGCCGGCACAGCGAGATTCCCGACTCCGACTACGACGTCGTCGTCTTCGAGAACCGCTTCCCCTCCCTCGCCGGCGACTCCGGGCGCTGCGAGGTCGTCTGCTTCACCCCCGACCACGACGCCTCCTTCGCCGACCTCACCGAGGAGCAGGCCGCCCTCGTCCTGGAGGCGTGGACCGACCGCACCGCCGAGCTCGCCGAACTGGACCAGGTGGAGCAGGTCTTCTGCTTCGAGAACCGGGGCGCCGAGATCGGCGTCACCCTCGGCCATCCGCACGGCCAGATCTACGCGTACCCCTTCACCACCCCCCGCACCGCGGCGATGCTCCGCTCCCTCGACGCCCACCGCGCCGCCACCGGCCGCAACCTCTTCGACGACCTCCTCGCCCGCGAGCGCGCCGACGCCGAACGGGTGGTCCTGGAGACCGACGAGTGGCTCGCCTTCGTGCCGTACGCCGCGCACTGGCCGTACGAGGTGCACCTCCACCCCACGCGGCGCGTGCCCGACCTGCGCGCCCTGGGCGACGCGGCGCGCGCCGAGTTCCCCGGCGTCTACCTGGAGCTCCTGCGCCGCTTCGACCGGATCTTCGGGCCGGGCGAGCCCCCGACGCCGTACATCGCCGCCTGGCACCAGGCGCCGCTGCGCGACCCCCGGCGCGGCGACTTCGCCCTGCATCTGGAGCTTTTCACCATCCGGCGCACCGCCGGCAAGCTGAAGTTCCTGGCGGGCTCGGAGTCGGGCATGAGTGTGTTCATCAACGACGTACCGCCGGAGGCCGCGGCCCGGCGACTGCGAGAGGTGGCGAGCAAGTGAGCAAGTACCTGGTGACCGGCGGAGCCGGCTACGTCGGCGGTGTGGTCGCCGCACACCTGCTGGAGGCCGGACACGAGGTGACCGTCCTGGACGACCTGTCGACCGGTTTCCGCGAAGGCGTCCCGGCCGGGGCCCGCTTCATCGAGGGCCGCGTCCAGGACGCCGCCCGCCACCTCGACGCCTCGTACGACGGCGTGCTCCACTTCGCCGCCTTCTCGCAGGTCGGCGAGTCGGTCACCGACCCCGAGAAGTACTGGGTCAACAACGTCGGGGGCACCATGGCGCTGCTCGCCGCCATGCGCGACGCGGGCGTGCGCCGGCTCGTCTTCTCCTCCACGGCCGCCACCTACGGCGAACCGGTCTCCACGCCCCTCACCGAGACCGACCCGACCGCGCCCACCAGCCCGTACGGCGCCTCCAAACTCGCCGTCGACCACATGCTCACCGGCGAGGCCGCCGCCCACGGCCTCGCCGCCGCCTCGCTGCGGTACTTCAACGTCGCGGGCGCCTACGGGGAGTGCGGCGAGCGCCACGATCCCGAGTCGCACCTCATCCCCCTCGTCCTCCAGGTCGCCCTCGGCAAGCGGGCGTCGATCTCCGTCTACGGCGACGACTACCCGACCCCCGACGGCACCTGCGTACGCGACTACATCCACGTCGCCGACCTCGCAGAGGCGCACCTGCTGGCCCTCGGCGCGGTCGAGCCCGGCGAGCACCTGATCTGCAACCTCGGCAACGGCAACGGCTTCTCCGTCCGCGAGGTCATCGAGACCGTACGGAAGGTGACCGGCCACCCGGTGCCGGAGGTCGTCGCCCCGCGCCGCGCCGGCGACCCGGCGGTCCTGGTCGCCTCGGCCGAGGCCGCCCGCGAGCGGCTCGGCTGGCTGCCGTCCCGCCCCGGCCTGGCGGACATCGTGGCGGACGCGTGGGAGTTCGCGCAGAAGCGGGAAGCGGGGGACGAGGAATGACGGACATCGGACAGGCGGAGATCGCGCGGTCGGACATCGCGCGGACCGACATCGCGCGGGACTTCCGGCGGCTGTACGGGTACGCGCCCGAGGGCGTGTGGGCCGCGCCCGGCCGGGTCAACCTGATCGGCGAGTACACCGACTTCAACGACGGCTTCGTGATGCCGCTGGCCCTCCCGCACACCGCCGTCGCCGCGGTGGCGCGCCGCTCCGACGGGCGGCTGCGCGTCCACTCCGCCGACGTCGGCCAGGGCGTCGTGGAGCTCGCGCCCGACGATCTGGTCCCCCGCGCGGACACCGGCTGGGCGGCGTACCCCGCCGGGGTCGTGTGGGCGCTGCGCGACGCCGGCCACCCCGTCGCCGGCGCCGACATCCACCTCGCCTCCACCGTCCCGACCGGCGCCGGCCTGTCGTCGTCGGCCGCTCTGGAGGTCGTCACCGCCCTCGCGCTGAGCGAGCTGTACGAACTCGGGCTGGATCGCGAGGCGTTGGCCGTGCTCGCGCAGCGCGCCGAGAACGCCTTCGTGGGCGTGCCGTGCGGCGTGATGGACCAGATGGCGTCGGCGTGCTGCACCGAGGGGCACGCCCTGTACCTCGACACCCGCGACCTGTCGCACCGCCAGGTGCCGTTCGACCTCGCCGCGCGGGGGCTCCGGCTCCTGGTCGTCGACACGCGGGTGAAGCACGCGCTCGGCGACGGCGCGTACGCCGAGCGGCGCGCCGGGTGCGAGGCGGGCGCGCGGGCGCTCGGCGTGCGCACGCTGCGCGAAATCGACCACATGCAACTGCCCGATGCCCTGCGGCGGTTGCCCGACAGGACGATTCGCTCGTACGTCCGCCACGTCGTCTCCGACAACGACCGGGTGCGGCGGACGATCGCGCTGCTCGACGCCGGCGACGTACGGGCGGTGGGGCCGGTGCTCACCGAGGGGCACGCGTCCCTCCGCGATGATCTGCGGGTTTCCTGCCCCGAGTTGGACCTGGTGGTGGCCGCGGCGACCGAGGCGGGCGCGCTGGGCGCGCGGATGACGGGCGGCGGCTTCGGCGGTTCGGCGATCGTGCTGACCGAGGCGGACGGCGCGGAAACGGTGACGAAGGCGGTCGAAGCGGCCTTCGCCGCCGCCGGGTTCACGGCGCCGCGCGTCTTCCCGGCGGTCCCGTCGGCGGGAGCGCGCCGCCTCGCGTAACCGGTCAGTTCCGCAAACCGCCTTCCCCTCCCGGCCGCCGGCCGTACTCTGATGCACGGTGCCGGTGGGGGCCGGCGCTGATCAGGGGCGAGACAGTCGGGTACGACGCCCGGGGCGGGGTAACAGTCACTGCGCGGCGGCGGCCGTGCGGCGACCACGAGACCTCCTCTCCGGGCGCCGTACCCGCGGCTGCTCCGTCTTCCTCGACACAGCGGCGACACTTGGGGGTGTCAGTGGTCCGTATCCGGGTTCTGGTGGTGGACGACCACCGCATCTTCGCCGAGTCGCTCGCCGCGGCCCTCGCCGCCGAGCCCGACGTGGACGTCGCGGCGGCCGGCAGCGGCCCCGCCGCGCTGCGCTGCCTGGAGCGGGCGGCCTCCGAGGGCCGCAGGTTCGACGTCCTGCTGATCGACGCCGACCTCGGCGCGGGCGGCCCGCCCGCCGCGAGCCCGGCGGTGAGCCCCGCGGTGACGGTGCCCGCGCCCCGGACCGCCCCGCCTCCGACGGCCCCGCTTCCGGCCGTCCCGCATTCCGCCGTCCCGCCGCGCGCGGTCCCGGACCACGGCGGGGAACTGGTCGACGGCATCTCGCTCGTCGCGAGCGTCCGCGCCGGTCAGCCCACCGTGCGGACCGTCGTACTCGCCGAGAAGGACGACCCGCGCCGGGCCGCGCTCGCCCTCCAGGCCGGGGCCTCCGGCTGGGTCGCCAAGGACTGCTCGCTCCAGCGGCTGCTGGCGGTGATCCGCGGCGTCCTGCGCGACGAGACCCACCTGCCGCCGGCCCTGCTCACCGGGGTGCTGCGGGAGCTGACGGCCGCCCGCAAGCACCGCACGGAGAGCGAGCGGCTGGTGGAGTCCCTCACCCCGCGCGAGCGGGAGGTGCTGCGCTGCATGGTCGCGGGGCTCGGCCGCAAGGCGGTCGCCGAGCGGCTCTTCCTCTCCCCGCACACCGTGCGCACGCACATGCAGAACGTGCTGGGCAAGCTGGGCGTGCACTCCACGCTGGCGGCCGTCGCACTGGCGCGCCGGGCCGGGGTGGGGCCGGCCGACCTCGGTCCGGCCGACCTGGGCCCGGGCTTAGGGGATGTTGTCGAACGGGGCGGTCAGCTGGCGTAGCAGCGCGGCGAGCTCGGCCCGCTGGGCGCGGGAGAGCTCCACGAGGATCGCCCGCTCCTGGTCGAGCAGCCCGGCGAGCGCCTGGTCGGCCCGGTCGCGCCCCTCGGGGGTGAGGCGCACGAGGACGCCGCGGCGGTCGCTGGGGTCGGGGAGCCGCTCGACGAGGCCCTTCTTGGCGAGCCGGTCGATGCGGTTGGTCATGGTGCCGGAGGTGACGAGCGTCTGCGTGAGCAGCTGGCCGGGGGAGAGCTGGTAGGGGGCGCCCGCGCGGCGCAGTGACGTCAGGACGTCGAACTCCCAGGGCTCCAGCTCGTGCTCGGAGAACGCCAGCCGACGAGCGCGGTCGAGGTGCCGGGCCAGCCGGGACACGCGGCTGAGCACCTCGAGCGGTTCCACGTCGAGGTCGGGGCGCTCGCGGCGCCATGCTGCGACCAGTCGGTCGACCTCGTCCTCCATGGCGATCAGTGTAGGCGCTCTGTCGATGTGAAGTCTCTTGACGTCAAGAAATACTCGCCTGGACCATTGGGCATGACGGGGCCGGGACTCTGTTCCGCTTCGGTACTCCGTTCCAGCAAGGGGGCTCTTCCATGCATTCCGCACCAATCTGGGATCCGCAGCAGTATCTGCGCCACTCCAGTCACCGCACCCGCCCGTTCATCGACCTCCTCAACCGCATACCCGAGCTGCCCGCGACCGCGCAGGGGAGGCCCGCCCGAATCGCCGACATCGGGTGTGGCCCCGGCAACGTCACCGCGCTCCTCGCCGACCGCTGGCCCGACGCGCATATCACCGGCTTCGACCTCTCTCCCGAGATGCTGGAGCAGGCCAAGCAGCGTTACGCCGGCACCACCCCGGGCGGCGGCTGGCTCGACTTCCGCCCGGCCGACGCCGCGCACTGGACGCCCGACGAACCGTACGACCTGATCGTCTCCAACGCGGCCCTCCAGTGGGTGCCCAACCATCCCGAGTCCCTGCCCCTGTGGATCGACGGCCTCACCCCGGGCGGCACGCTCGCCTTCCAGGTCCCGGGCAACTTCACCTCGCCCAGCCACGCGCTCCTCGGCGAACTGTGCGAGTCGCCGCAGTGGCGCGACCGCGTCGGGGACCACGGCCGCCGCTTCGTCCACATCCTCACCTCCGCCGACTACCTGGCCCGCCTCACCGACCTGGGCTGCGCCACCGAGGTCTGGGAGACCGTCTACTCCCAGCTCCTCCAAGGCGAGGACCCCGTCCTCGACTGGGTGAAGGGCACCGCCCTGCGCCCCGTCCTCACCGCCCTGGAGGGCGACGACGAGGCCGTCGCCGACTTCCTCGGCCAGTACCGCGACCTGCTGCGCAAGGCCTACCCGCCGGGGCCGCACGGCACGGTCTTCCCGTTCCGCCGGATCTTCGCCGTCGCGCACAAGCCGGAGTGAGCGATCCGGGAAACCCGGAAAGCGGAGGGGCGCCGCGCGTCGTGCGCGGCGCCCCTGCGCCCGTCCGTGGGCGACCGGCTCTGCGGCGGTGATCGGCTCTTGTGCTCAGCTCTTGCGGTGACCTATCAGCCGCGGCTTCGGCTCCAGCCCGTCCAGGCCGTGCCAGGCCAGGTTCACCAGGTGCGCGGCGACCTCCGCCTTCTTCGGCTTGCGGGCGTCCAGCCACCACTGGCCCGTCAGGGCCACCATCCCCACCAGCGCCTGCGCGTACAGCGGCGCCAGCTTCGGGTCGAAGCCCCGGGCCTTGAACTCCAGGCCCAGGATGTCCTCCACCTGCGTGGCGATGTCCGAGATCAGCGAGGCGAACGTACCCGTGGACTGCGCCACCGGGGAGTCGCGGACCAGGATCCGGAAGCCGTCCGTGTACGCCTCGATGTAGTCCAGCAGCGCGAACGCCGCCTGTTCGAGGAGCTCGCGCGGGTGGCCCGCGGTCAGGGCGCCGGTCACCATGTCGAGCAGCTGGCGCATCTCGCGGTCCACGACGACCGCGTACAGACCTTCCTTGCCGCCGAAGTGCTCGTACACCACCGGCTTGGACACCCCGGCCTTCGCCGCGATCTCCTCCACGGACGTGCCCTCGAAGCCCCGCTCTGCGAAGAGGGTGCGGCCGATGTCGAGCAGCTGCTGGCGGCGCTCGGCTCCCGTCATCCGGACCCGGCGGCCCCGCCTGGGTTTGTCACTATTGCTGGTGCTGCTGCCGTCGATCGCCACACCGTCCATCATGCCGCGTTCGCGGCCCGGTCCTGGCGGCGGGCTTCGATCCGCGAGGCGCTCGGCCAGCGCACGTCGTACGCCCAGCCCAGCTTCTCGAACCAGCGGATCAGCCGGGCGCTGGAGTCGATCTGCCCCCGCATCACGCCGTGACGCGCGGACGTCGGGTCGGCGTGGTGCAGGTTGTGCCACGACTCACCGCACGACAGCACCGCGAGCCACCAGACGTTCCCGGAGCGGTCCCGCGACTTGAACGGGCGCTTGCCGACCGCGTGGCAGATCGAGTTGATCGACCACGTCACGTGGTGCAGCAGCGCGACCCGCACCAGCGAGCCCCAGAAGAACGCCGTGAACGCGCCCCACCACGACATCGTCACCAGACCGCCGACCAGCGGCGGGATCGCCAGCGAGAGCACCGTCCATCCGATGAAGCCCCGCGAGATCGCCCGGATCGCCGGGTCCTTGATCAGATCGGGCGCGTACTTCGCCTGCGGGGTGCGCTCCTCATCGAACATCCATCCGATGTGCGCCCACCACAGGCCCTTCATCAGCGCCGGCACCGTCTCACCGAACCGCCACGGCGAATGCGGGTCGCCCTCCGCGTCCGAGAACTTGTGGTGCTTGCGGTGGTCCGCCACCCAGCGCACCAGCGGGCCCTCCACCGCCAGCGATCCCATGACCGCCAGCGCGATCCGCAGAGGCCGCTTCGCCTTGAACGAACCGTGCGTGAAGTACCGGTGGAAACCGATCGTGATGCCGTGGCAGCCGATGAAGTACATCGCCACCAGCAGGCCGAGGTCCAGCCAGCTCACGCCCCAGCCCCACGCCAGCGGCACCGCCGCGAGCAGGGCCAGGAACGGAACCGTGATGAAGAGCAGCAGCGCGATCTGCTCGATCGAACGCTTACTGTCCCCGCCCAGCGTGGCGGAGGGCGTATCCGGGGAAGCGGCAGCGTCAGCGGCCGGGTCCGCGGTGTGAAGCATGTCGGGGGTTGTGGTCATAGGGTCCCCTGGGGGTGAGGGATACGAAGGAAACCGGGCCTCGGGTACCCGTTCCTACGGCCCCGTAACCTACGGCGTCGTAAGTATGTCAGCGTGCGGGCGCGCGGCAAGGGGGCGGTGAACGGCGCCACGCCCGGCGACACCTATCCTGGGTGTCGTCGGACAGCGTGGTCCGCCAGCTTTCAGTACCCCTCCAGACGTGCTCGAACACTGCAAGGAGCCGCACCTGTGAGCAGTGCAGACCAGACCACCACCGCCAACGCCGAGCTGCGTTCCGACATCCGCCGACTGGGCGACCTCCTCGGCGAGACGCTCGTGCGGCAGGAAGGCCCCGAGCTCCTCGAGCTCGTGGAGAAGGTCCGCCGCCTGACCCGCGAGGACGGTGAGGCCGCCGCCACGCTGCTCGGTGACACCGACCTCCAGACCGCCGCCAAGCTGGTCCGCGCCTTCTCCACCTACTTCCACCTCGCCAACGTCACCGAGCAGGTGCACCGCGGCAAGGAGATGCGCGAGAAGCGCGCCGCCGAGGGCGGCCTCCTCGCCCGCACCGCCGACATGCTCAAGGACGGCGACCCCGAGCACGTACGCGAGACCGTCCGGAACCTCAACGTCCGGCCCGTCTTCACCGCGCACCCCACCGAGGCCGCGCGCCGCTCCGTGCTGAACAAGCTCCGCCGCATCGCCGAGCTCCTCGAAACCCCGGTCATCGCCTCCGACCGGCGCCGCCACGACCTGCGCCTGGCCGAGTCCATCGACCTGATCTGGCAGACCGACGAGCTCCGCGTCGTACGGCCCGAGCCCGCCGACGAGGCCCGCAACGCCATCTACTACCTCGACGAGCTGCACGCGAACGCCGTCGGCGACGTCCTCGAAGACCTCGCCGCCGAGCTCGAGCGCGTCGGCGTCGAGCTGCCGCCCGGCACCCGCCCCCTCACCTTCGGCACCTGGATCGGCGGCGACCGCGACGGCAACCCCAACGTCACGCCCACCGTGACCCGCGAGGTGCTGATCCTCCAGCACGAGCACGGCATCACCGACGCCATCGAGCTGATCGACCAGCTGCGCGCCCAGCTCTCCAACTCCATCCGGTACGCCGGCGCCACCCAGGAGCTCCTCGACTCCCTCCAGCACGACCTGGAGAGCCTCCCCGAGATCAGCCCCCGCTACAAGCGCCTCAACGCCGAGGAGCCCTACCGGCTCAAGGCCACCTGCATCCGCCAGAAGCTCCTCAACACCCGCGAGCGCCTCGCCAAGGGCACCCCGCACCAGGAGGGCCGCGACTACCTCGGCACCGCCGAGCTGCTGAGCGACCTCACCCTGGTCCAGACCTCCCTGCGCGAGCACCGCGGCGGCCTCTTCGCCGACGGCCGCCTCGACCGCACCATCCGCACCCTCGCCGCCTTCGGCCTCCAGCTCGCCACCATGGACGTACGCGAGCACGCCGACGCCCACCACCACGCCCTCGGCCAGCTCTTCGACCGCCTCGGCGAGGAGTCCTGGCGGTACGCCGACATGCCGCGCGACTACCGGCAGAAGCTCCTCGCCAAGGAGCTCCGCTCCCGCCGGCCCCTCGCGCCCCAGCCCGCCCCGCTCGACGCGGCCGGCACCAAGACCCTCGGCGTCTTCCTCACCATCAAGGACGCCTTCGAGCGGTTCGGCCCCGAGGTCGTCGAGTCCTACATCATCTCCATGTGCCAGGGCGCCGACGACGTCTTCGCCGCCGCCGTCCTCGCCCGCGAGGCCGGACTCATCGACCTGCACGCCGGCTGGGCCAAGATCGGCATCGTGCCGCTCCTGGAGACCACCGACGAGCTCAAGGCCGCCGACGTCATCCTCAACGACATGCTCGCCGACCCCTCCTACCGGCGCCTCGTCTCCCTGCGCGGCGACGTCCAGGAGGTCATGCTCGGCTACTCCGACTCCTCCAAGTTCGGCGGCATCACCACCTCCCAGTGGGAGATCCACCGCGCCCAGCGCCGCCTGCGCGACGTCGCCCACCGCTACGGCGTACGGCTCCGCCTCTTCCACGGCCGCGGCGGCACCGTCGGCCGCGGCGGCGGCCCCACCCACGAGGCCATCCTCGCCCAGCCCTGGGGCACCCTCGAGGGCGAGATCAAGGTGACGGAACAGGGCGAGGTCATCTCCGACAAGTACCTCATCCCCTCCCTCGCCCGGGAGAACCTGGAGCTCACGGTCGCGGCCACCCTCCAGGCGTCCGCCCTGCACACCGCGCCCCGCCAGTCCGACGAGGCCCTCGCCCGCTGGGACGCGGCCATGGACACCGCCTCCGAGGCCGCCCACACCGCCTACCGCAGGCTCGTCGAGGACCCGGACCTCCCGGCGTACTTCTTCGCCTCCACGCCCGTCGACCAGCTCGCCGACCTCCACCTCGGTTCCCGGCCCTCCCGCCGCCCCGACTCCGGCGCCGGCCTCGACGGCCTGCGCGCCATCCCGTGGGTCTTCGGCTGGACCCAGTCCCGGCAGATCGTCCCCGGCTGGTACGGCGTCGGCTCCGGCCTCAAGGCCCTGCGCGAGGCGGGCCTCGACGCCGTACTCGCCGAGATGTACGAGCAGTGGCACTTCTTCCGCAACTTCATCTCCAACGTCGAGATGACCCTCGCCAAGACCGACCTGCGGATCGCCCGCCACTACGTCGACACCCTCGTGCCCGAGAACCTCCGGCACGTCTTCGACACCATCCGGGCCGAGCACGAGCTCACCGTCGCCGAGGTCCTGCGCGTCACCGGCGGCGAGAAGCTCCTCGACTCCAACCCGGTCCTCCAGCAGACCTTCGCCATCCGCGACGCCTACCTGGACCCGATCTCCTACCTCCAGGTCGCCCTGCTGGCCCGCCAGCGCACCGCCGCCGAACGCGGCGAGGAGCCCGACCCGCTGCTCGCGCGGGCGCTGCTGCTCACCGTCAACGGCGTGGCGGCCGGACTGCGCAACACCGGCTGACGCACGGACGCGAACGCCCCCTTCCCCGTACCAGCGTGTACGAGGAAGGGGGCGTTCGCGTCAGATCGCGAAGAACGTCCCCACCAGCAGCGCCCCGCCCGCCAGCGCCGCCCCCCACGCGAGGCGCGGCAGCCGCAGCCCGCCGCCGACCACCAGCGCCGCCAGCAGCAGCGCCCCGCCCAGCGGCAGCCACGCGTGCAGGCCACCCGCCCAGCCCGTGCGGACCAGCTGCGTCGTGTCCGGCTTCACCACCACCGGATAGACGCCGCCCTTCCGCACCGCCACCGAACTCGGTATCGACATGTCGGTACGCACCCCGGCCGGGCCCTCCGGGTCGTACCGGCCCGTGCAGACATCCGCCGAACAGCCCGTCACCGTCAGCACGCCGTGCTCCCGGCCCTTGGACAGCAGCACGTGCTGCGCCGTCCCCCACGACGCCCACACGCCCGCCACCACCAGCAGCAGGGCGACCAGAGCCATGGCGGCGGCGCGGGCGTACGGGAGGAACGACGAGGTCCGCTTCTTGCGGGAGGGCTTGCTCATGGGGCGCGATCCTCGGCGATACGACCGCACCCGGTCAATCTCGGTCGAGCCCGGTCACGACGCGGTCACGAGTTGTACGCGGACTGCGCCCGCTCCAACCCCTCCGTCACCAGGCACTCCACCGCGTCCGCCGCCCGGTCCACGAAGTAGTCCAGCTCCTTGCGCTCCGCCGACGAGAAGTCCTTCAACACGAAGTCGGCCACCTGCATCCGCCCCGGCGGACGCCCGATACCGAACCGCAGCCGGTGGTACTCCGGCCCCATCGCCTTCGTCATCGACTTCAGACCGTTGTGCCCGTTGTCCCCGCCCCCCAGCTTCAGCCGCAGCACGCCGTAGTCGATGTCCAGCTCGTCGTGGATGGCCACGACGTGCGCCGTCGGCACCTTGTAGAAGTCCCGCAGCGCCGTGACCGGACCACCCGACAGGTTCATGTACGACATCGGCTTCGCCAGGACCACCCGCCGGTTCGCCGGCCCCACGGGCCCCATCCGGCCCTCCACCACCTGCGCCTGCGCCTTCTGCGCACGCTTGAACTTCCCACCGATCCGCTCCGCGAGGAGATCGGCCACCATGAACCCGACGTTGTGCCGATTGCCGGCGTACTCAGGCCCCGGATTGCCCAGACCCACGATGAGCCAGGGGGCGCCGGCGTCCGTCGTCATGTCGTCACGTCTCCTCGTACACGTACCGGAAAAACACGTACCGGAAAAAGGGAACGGGGCGGCGGGCCGCAGCCCGCCACCCCGTCACAGGGAACCCGGAAGGGCTCAGGCCTCGGCGGCCTCGTCGCCCTCACCCTCGGCGGACGGCTCCTCGGCCTGCGCGGCCAGGACCTGCAGGACGACGGTGTCGCCCTCGACGGCCAGCGTGGTGCCCTTCGGCAGCGGGATGTCCTTCGCCAGGACGGAGGCACCGGCCTCCAGGCCCTCGACGGAGACCGTCAGCGACTCGGGGATGTGGGTGGCCTCGGCCTCGACCGGAAGCGCGTTGAGCACGTGCTCCAGCAGGTTGCCGCCCGGGGCCAGCTCGCCCTCGGCGACGACCGGGATCTCGACGGTGACCTGCTCGCCGCGCTGGACCAGCTGGAGGTCGACGTGCTCCAGGAAGCCCTTCAGCGGGTCACGCTGCACGTCCTTCGGGATCGCCAGCTCGGTGGTCTTGCCGTCGATGTCCAGCGAGATCAGGACGTTCGACGTACGCAGCGCGAGCAGCAGCTCGTGGCCCGGCAGCGTCAGGTGGATCGGGTCGGAGCCGTGGCCGTAGAGAACACCCGGAACCTGGTTGGCGCGGCGGATGCGGCGGGCCGCACCCTTGCCGAACTCGGTGCGGGTCTGCGCGGCGAGCTTTACCTCGGACATGTGCACTCCTCGTAAGTGTCAGACGGATCAACGGTCGTGGTCACCCGGCCACGACTGGACTTGGCCTGCTACGAAGAGCGCGTCGATAACGGACCGCCGTACCGGATGAACGGGTACGGCCTCCCTCGCCGAGCAACTACACCAGTCTAACCGAAAGCGAAAGGCCGCCCCGACGCGTGGTCGGAGCGGCCTTACGGCTGCATGCTCAGCCCTGCTCCTCGAAAAGGCTCGTCACCGAACCGTCCTCGAACACCTCACGCACCGCGCGGGCGATCGTCGGCGCGATCGACAGCACCGTGATCTTGTCGAGCTCCAGCTCACCCGGCGTCGGCAGGGTGTTCGTCAGCACGAACTCGCTGACCTTGGAGTTCTTCAGACGGTCGGCCGCCGGACCCGACAGGATGCCGTGCGTCGCCGTCACGATCACGTCCTCCGCGCCGTGCGCGAACAGCGCCTCGGCGGCGGCGCAGATCGTGCCACCCGTGTCGATCATGTCGTCCACCAGGACGCACACCCGGCCCTCGACCTCACCGACGACCTCGTGGACCGTGACCTGGTTCGCGACGTCCTTGTCACGCCGCTTGTGCACGATCGCCAGCGGCGCGTCCAGCCGGTCGCACCAGCGGTCCGCCACCCGCACACGGCCGGCGTCCGGGGAGACGATCGTCAGCTTGTTCCGGTCGACCTTCGCACCCACGTAGTCCGCCAGCACCGGCAGCGCCGTCAGGTGGTCCACCGGGCCGTCGAAGAAGCCCTGGATCTGGTCCGTGTGCAGGTCCACCGTCAGGATGCGGTCCGCACCCGAGCACTTCAGCAGGTCCGCGATCAGACGGGCCGAGATCGGCTCGCGGCCACGGTGCTTCTTGTCCTGCCGGGCGTAGCCGTACGACGGGATGATCACGGTGATGCTCCGGGCCGAAGCCCGCTTCAGAGCATCGATCATGATCAGCTGCTCCATGATCCACTTGTTGATCGGAGCCGTGTGGCTCTGGATCAGGAAGCAGTCCGCGCCGCGCGCCGACTCCTGGAAGCGCACGTAGATCTCACCGTTGGCGAAATCGAACGCCTTGGTCGGCACGAGGCCGACACCCAGCTGATGTGCGACCTCCTCGGCCAGCTCGGGGTGGGCGCGGCCGGAGAAGAGCATCAGCTTCTTCTCGCCGGTCGTCTTGATCCCGGTCACAGCACTGTCTCCTCAGACGTGTTCCCTGGCCGCGAGCCACTTCCGCGCGAACCAGCCGAATTTGTGTGCACGTATCACGGTACGCCGAGTTCGACGCACCTGTTTCCGGTCAGTCCTCGCGTCGGGCCTGCTCGGAGGCCTCCGCTGCAGCCTGCGCGGCGGCACTCCCAGGACGCTTCCGCGCCACCCAACCCTCGATATTCCGCTGCTGGCCACGGGCGACGGCCAGCGAACCCGGCGGCACGTCCTTCGTGATCACCGAGCCGGCGGCGGTGTAAGCCCCGTCCCCCACCGTGACAGGAGCCACAAACATGTTGTCCGAACCGGTCCGGCAGTGAGACCCGATCGTGGTGTGGTGCTTCGCCTCACCGTCGTAGTTCACGAACACGCTCGCCGCGCCGATGTTCGAGTACTCGCCGATCGTCGCGTCACCGACGTACGACAGGTGCGGGACCTTCGACCCCTCACCCACCCGCGCGTTCTTCATCTCGACGTACGTGCCCGCCTTCGACTTCGCCCCCAGAACCGTGCCCGGACGCAAGTACGCGTACGGACCCACCGACGCCGCCTCGCCGACCTCCGCACGGTCCGCCACCGTGTTGTCCACCCGGGCCCCACGGCCCACACGCGTGTCCTTCAGGCGGCTGTTCGGGCCCACCTCGGCGTCCTCCGCCAGATGCGTCGCACCCAGCAGGATCGTGTTCGGGTGCACGACCGCGTCCCGCTCGAACGTCACCGTCGCGTCCACGAACACCGACGCCGGGTCCACCACCGTCACCCCGGCCATCATGGCCCGCTCCAGCAGCCGCTCGTTCAACAGCCGACGCGCCTCCGCCAGCTGCACCCGGTTGTTGATCCCCAGGATCTCCCGGTGATCCGGCGCCACCGAAGCCCCCACCCGGTGACCCGCCTCGCGCAGGATGCCGAGGACGTCCGTCAGGTACTCCTCGCCCTGGCTGTTGTCCGTCCGCACCTTGCCCAGCGCGTCCGCGAGCAGCTTCCCGTCGAACGCGAACACCCCGGAGTTGATCTCCCGGATCGCCCGCTGCGCCTCGGTCGCGTCCTTGTGCTCCACGATCGCGGTCACCGCGCCGGTCCCGGCGTCGCGCACGATCCGCCCGTACCCGGTCGAGTCCGGTACCTCGGCCGTCAGCACCGTGACGGCATTGCCGTCGGCGGCGTGCGTCGCGGCGAGCGCGCCGAGCGTCTCGCCCGACAGCAGGGGCGTGTCCCCGCACACCACGACGACGGTCCCCTCCAGCGCCCCGGCCCCCAGCTCCTCCAGCGCCATGCGCACGGCGTGCCCGGTGCCGTTCTGCTCGTACTGCACGGCGGTACGGGTGCCCGCGTAGTGCTCGTCGAGGTGCGCGGTGACCTGCTCACGCGCGTGCCCGACGACGACGCACAGGTGCTCTGGCTCCAGCTCGCGCGCCGCCGAGACGACGTGCCCGACGAGCGAACGCCCGCAGATTTCATGCAGGACCTTGGGGGTCTTCGACTTCATACGGGTGCCCTCACCCGCTGCGAGGACGACGACGGCTGCCGGGCGGTTGGCGCTCACGGGAATGCCCTTCGGCTTTCGGGTGGTGGACAACCGCAGGATACCGGGGGGTTTCGGGGAGGAAACGAGGGCGGGTCCTGACCGTGAGGCCAGGACCCGGCAAATATGGCGGCTCCCCCATCAGGATTTGAACCTGAACAGACGGTACCAAAAACCGCAGTGCTGCCTGATTACACCATGGGGGACCAAACCCGACTAAACCGGACATTGAGTCAGTCTGCCGAGTCGGCAGCCCCTACTATGCCGTACCAAGCCCCTTCCATGCGACGGTACAGATCGGCGCTTTTGGTCACGTAGATCACCAGGCAGCCTCGGTAGGCGTCAGTCGTGTTCTTCCGTGTCGTCCTGGGGTTGTGTTTCTTGAGTGTCGCCCGCTGGAAGGTCGAGGCATCGACGCCGACTAGGTCGGCCCAGAACTCCTCGGCTTCGGCGATGTCTGCCGACTCGTGGATGCTCAGTCGGAAGCGCATTCGCTCGCGTGGCACCTCCAGCAGGGCAAGCCATCTGAGGTAAAGGGTGATCACGTTGGGGTCGCTGTTGATGAACTGCAGAGACTCGCGGCGCTGATACGTCTTGTCCTTGGTGCCTTCGGCCCAATAGAGCGTGACCCCGGCGATGAATAGTTCGCGGTCCGAAAGCTGCCCGATCGCGTCGCGCGCTGAGCGCTTGGTTGCCTCGCGCTCTTGGTCTTCTGTCGCGCGGAGATGGGCGAGGCCCGCGTTCATGAGGACGCGGCGCTCCTTGTCCGTATAGCGCGGCTTGGGTTTCGGCAGGTCCCGCACCCATAGCGAGATCGAGCTCTTGGAGCAGCCGAGCTCGACCTGGATCTGGTCGTAGGTCATGCCTTGCACTCGCAGCTCGCGGGCGCGGGCCCGGAGGTCGTCCTTGGCGCGGGGGCGCTTGGTCCAGTCGGGGGGTGGCTCGCCCTTCACGAGCCGGTTGAGGATGTCGTTGTTGTAGACGCCCAGGCGGTCGCGGATCTGGCGAAGGCTGAGGCCTTCTCTGCGCAGGGCAATCGCCTGCTCGCGCAGGCTCTCGAAGTCGGCGTACTTGCCGATGGCGGTGGTCACGCGGACAGCTTCGTCCGGAATGCGGACGTCAGGGTCGAATGCGTGGGCGATTCACGTGTTCGAGGGATCAACGTGCGTTTCGCGTGCGGATCGTCCCGTTCTGTGCTGCTGGACTCACCGGAAATCGCGTGGCCGCCGCCCGTAGGCTGGGAGACATGACCACAACGGGGGCACACCAGGACGCTGCGGGCGCGACCGCCCGGGGCTGGTGGTGGTGGGGGAGACGGCGCAGCGCCGTGCTGGACGTGGTGCTGGCGTTGGTGTCGGCGCTGGAGTGTGCCGGCGAGGGGGTCGGGTTCGCGGAGAACGCGGGGCTGCCGGTGCCGGTGGGGGTGCTGTTCGGGCTGGTGGCCGGGGCGGTGCTGGTGGTGCGGCGGCGGTGGCCGATCGCCGTGGTGCTGGTGTCGATCGCGATCACGCCCGCCGAGATGGGCTACCTGATGGGGATCGTCGGGCTGTACACGCTCGCCGCCTCGGAGGTGCCCCGGCGGATCATCGCGGCGCTGGCGGGGATGTCGCTGGCGGCGGTGTTCATCGTGACGTACGTGCGGGTGCGGCAGGACGTCGCGGCGGCGGACTTCGAGACGTCGTCGTGGTACGTGCCGCTGGTGTCGGTGATGCTGTCGCTGGGGCTGAACGCCCCGCCCGTGCTGTTCGGGTTGTACATAGGGGCGCGGCGGCGGCTCATGGAGAGTCTGCGGGAGCGGGCGGACAGCCTGGAGCAGGAGTTGTCGCTGCTGGCCGACCGGGCCGAGCAGCGGGCGCAGATGGCGCGGGTGGAGGAGCGGACGCGGATCGCGCGGGAGATGCACGACGTGGTGGCGCACCGGGTGAGCTTGATGGTGGTGCACGCGGCGGCGCTGCAGGCGGTGGCGTTGAAGGATCCGCAGAAGGCGGTGAAGAACGCGGCGCTAGTGGGCGACATGGGGCGGCAGGCGCTGACGGAGCTGCGGCAGATGCTGGGGGTGCTGCGGGCGGAGGAGTCGCAGCCGGTGGCGCCGCGGTCCGCGTCGGTGCCGCTGGAGGCCGTGGGGCGTGCGGCCGCCGCTGCCGCCGAGGCGGCGGCCGAGGACGGGCCGTGCCTGGACGCCCTGGACGAGCTGGTGGAGCAGTCGCGGCAGGCGGGGATGGTGGTGGAGCTGCGGGTGATGGGCGAGGCGCGGACGTACGCGCCCGATGTCGAGCAGACGGCGTACCGGGTGGTGCAGGAGGCGCTGACGAATGTCCACAAGCACGCGGCGGGGGCGAAGGTGGTGGTGCGCTTGGCGCACCGGGGGGACGAGGTGGCGATGCAGGTGGAGAACGGTCCCTCGGACGGTGCGGTGGCGGACGCCGGTCTGCCGAGTGGGGGCAACGGCCTGGTGGGCATGCGGGAGCGGGTGACCGCGCTGGGTGGGGTCTTCGTGTCGGGTGCGACGGACGAGGGCGGTTTCAAGGTGTCGGCGGTGCTGCCGGTGGCGCCCGCGGCGTAGCGCTCAGGGGGATGTGAGGCGCGTGGGCAGGGTGCCGGTGATCAAGGTGGCGAGGGCGTGGTCGATGTCGGGGCCGAGGTACCAGTCGCCGGAGTGGTCGAGGCTGTAGACGCGGCCTTGGGTGTCGATGGCGAGGACGGCTTGGTGGTCGGCTTCCTCGCCGAGGGGGGCGATCTCGGTCTCCAGGGCGCGGCCGAGGTCGGCGAGGCTGCGGGCGAGGTGGAGTCCGGCGAGGGGGTCGAAGCGGACGGGGGTGGGGGCGATCTGGCGGCCGGGGCCGGGGCCCGCGATGTGGAGGCCGCCGAATTCGGCCCAGGCTTCGACGGCGGCGGGGAAGACGCTGTGCCGGTGTCCGGCGGGGGAGACGTGTGCCCGGAGGGCGTCGGCCCAGTGTTCCGCCTGCTTGATGTCCCAGCGGCCGGGTTGCCATCCGGCTTCGCGGAGGGCGGCGTCGACGGCGACGGGGAACCGGGTGGTGTTGAGGTCGGGCATGGGGGTGCGGTCAGCCGTTCCGGTCGGTGGTCGTCGGGTCGACGGGGCGTACGCCGAAGTGGGCGAGGAGCGCCGCGCAGGAGCGGCAGGGGGCGGCGTAGCTGCCGTGCAGGGGGTCGCCGTCCTCG
The DNA here is from genome assembly GCF_040611175.1 of Streptomyces sp. NPDC003036. Taxonomy (NCBI): domain Bacteria; kingdom Bacillati; phylum Actinomycetota; class Actinomycetes; order Kitasatosporales; family Streptomycetaceae; genus Streptomyces; species Streptomyces sp. NPDC003036. The sequence goes on from NZ_JBEXNO010000025.1 coordinate 61,869, forward strand.
CGGATGCGGCGTGCGGTGAGTTTGGCGTGTTTGAGGGCGCGGCGGGCTTCGCCCTGGGTGAGGGGTTTGCGCTGGGCGCGTTTGGAGCGGCCTGCCTCGGTGGCGGTGAGGTGGCGGGAGAGGAGGATGGCTTCGGGGCAGCGGCCGGTGAAGCGTTCGCGTTGGCCGCTGGTGAGGGTGTCGAGGAAGTCCTGGACGAGGGGGTGCAGGGCGGGTGGGCGGTTGCCGCGTCCGGCCGTGCAGGTGAGGGTTTCGCCGCGTACGGAGAGGGCGGCGCCGACGGTGGGGAGTATGCCGTCGCGGCGGTGGCGCAGGGCGGGGGCGCGGTCGGGGGTGCTGCTGCTCCAGGTGAGGCGGGGGTCGCCCGTGGCGGGAGTCCCGCTCGTCGCGCTGGTCCCGCTGGTCGCGGGTGTGGCTGCTGCTGGTTGCACTGTGTACATGGTGCCTGTCGTCCCCTCTGCAATCCCCCGAGTTGCGATCAACAGCCTGCCAAATGGGTGAGCTGATGGGGAAGCGGGGGCGCTTAAACGTGTGATCGGTGTGTCGTGTGGTCGCCGGTGGGTCACCTGGGGGTGACGTCGGGTCACCGAAACGGAGGACGGGTTCCCCGTGTTGCCCCACCGCATAGGCTGTGCGGACCAAGCCAGCAGCAGCAGGGGGCAACCGCCATGACGACAGGTCGGCTCGGGCAGCATCATGCCGCGCCACCGAACGCGGCCTACGCCGGGCAGGTCGTGCATTTCCCGGACCCGGTGCGTGCCGCCCGGCACCCCAGGGGTGTGCGGGTGGACGCGGACGGGCGTCCGGTTTTCTCGCCGTACGCGCGTGCGGCCGCGGAGATCGCCGAGCCGCCGGAGGGCTTCGGCGTCGACGAGCTGCGGCTGACGGACTATGTGTCGGCGAACGCGGCGCTCGCGGCGTCCGGGCACGAGCTGTGGGACACGATTCCGGCGGTGGCGACGCCGCACGGTTGGACGTGGCACCACGTGGCGGGTACGCGCCGCATGGAGCTGGTGCCGGTGGAGGTGAAGGCGCTGCTGCGGCACCACGGCGGGCTGGCGACGGCCGCGGTGGATCACGGCAAGCGCGGGACGCGGCCGCTGCAGGAGACCCGGCCCGCGCACTTCGGGCTGCCGAAGGGCGCGCTGTCGGTGTCCGAGGCGCAGCTGCAGGGTGTGGAGGAGGACCTCGGTTACCGGCTGCCGGGTGCGTACCGCTCGTTCCTGAAGGCGGCGGGTGGCTGCGCGCCGGTGGGTGCCGCGCTCGACGCGGAGCTGGGGCTGCTGGTCGATCAGCCGTTTTTCACGGTGCGTGAGGAGGCGGCGGTCAATGACCTGGTCTACGTCAACAAGTGTCTGCGGGACCATCTGACGAAGGATTACCTGGGTGTGGGTTTCGTCCAGGGCGGGATCCTCGCGGTCAAGGTGAAGGGCGTGGGCGCGGGGTCGGTGTGGTTCTGCGCGTACGACGACGCGCGGGATCAGGACGGCTTGACGGTGCAGGAGCGTGTGGAGCGGCTGCTGTTGCCGTGTGGGGCGGATTTCGACGAGTTCCTGCAGCGGCTGGCGGGCAATCCGCCGGAGCTGGAGACGGTGGCGAACCTGATGGTGGACGGCGGCTTCGCGCGGGCTGTCCCGGTCTCGGACGAGGGGTGACGGTCCGATGGTGACCTTCGCGCAGGCGCAGGAGCGCGCGGAAGAGTGGGTCAACGGCGACGTGCCCGCGTACCAGCACCGTGAGGTGCGGGTGCGGGAGTTCGAGCTGGGGTTCGTGGTGTGGGCGGAGGACCGCGAGGAGGGTCCGACGTCGGATGGCGGGCGTCAGCGGCTGGTGATCGCCCGGGACAGTGGTGAGGCGACGCTGTGGCCGGGGTTGCCGGTGGGTGAGGTGATCCGCCGGTACGAGGAGGAGTACGGGGCTCCGCCGGCCGACGCGGCCCCGGTGGCCGCGCCCGCGCCGGAGCGTATCGACCTGAACCAGACGTCGTTCCTGCTGACGCCGCCGGAGTGGTTGCAGGACGCGGCGGACAAGCGGGGCATTCCGCGGCGTGAGGCTTCGGAGCCCGCGGCCGTGGCTGAGGCTGCGGAGCCCGCGGTCGCGGCGCCTGACGTTCTCGTGGCCGGTGGCGGTTCCGCGTCCGCGGGTGAGGATGTCTGGGCCGCGCCGGTCGGCGCGCGCGGGCGCGGGGGCGTGGACTACGAGCCCACCGCCTCCGACGGTGTGCCCGCCGGGTCGGCCGGAGCCGCCGGGTCCGCCGGACCGTCCTGGAATGACACCAGCGGGGGGAACGGAAGCGGGGACGACGGTTCCGTACCGCTGCCCGCCACCGTGTTCGCGCCGCCGCTGACCGGGGCGGACGACGACGGGACGCCGCCGCCGGCGGTCGGCGCCGACGCGCCGACGGCGCTGCTCCCGGGCGGCAGTCAGCTGCCGCGTACCGCCATCGCGCCCGCGCTGGACCCGCAGGCCATGCCCGGCGCCGCGGCACCGGGGGCGCCGGGCCCGGCGGCGGGTGACATCGCGGACGCCGCGACCAGCAAGGCCGTCCTGCCGCCGCGCGCCGCGCGGCCCTCGCGGGGTGCCGGTCCGACGACTCCGCCGCCGCCCGGCGCGCCCGGTACGCCGGGGGCCAGGCCGTCCGCGACGGGGCCGGGTGCTCCCGGTGCGCCCGCCGGGGGGTACGTACCGACGCAGCTCGTGGCGCAGCTGGGCCCCGAGGGTCCGCAGCCGCCCGCGCCTCCGGCTCCGCCCGGGCCGCCCGGGGCCACGCCGCCGCCCGGCGGCGGGGTGCACCACGCGGCGACGATGCTCGCGCAGCCGGGTCCCGCCGGCCCGCCGCCTCCGGCGCCGCCGGGGCCGGTCGGTGGCGACGCGCACCATGCGGCGACGATGCTGGCGCATCCGGGGCCTGGTGGGATCGGTGGTGCTGGTGGTACCGGGGGTCCGCAGCCGCCGGCTCCGCCCGGGCCTCCCGGGGCGCCGGGTGCGCCGCGGCCGCCGGGTGCCACGCCCCCGCCCGGCGGCGGGGTGCACCATGCCGCGACGATGCTGGCGCAGCCGGGCCCCGGGGGTCCGCAGCCCCCGGCGCCGCCCGCGCCCGCGCCCGCCGCGCCCGCGTTCCCGCAGCCGCAGCCGCCGATGGGCCGGCCGATGGGGCCGCCCCCGGGTCAGCCGACCGGGCAGCCGACCGTCGGTCCGGGCTACCAGGCCGTGCTGCGCTACCGCGCGCCCGACGGCTCCGAGCAGCAGCTCATCCGCCGTTCGGCGCCCGGTACGCCGCACCCCGAGTGGCAGATGTTCCATGAGCTGCGTGCCATGAACATCCCGCCGGACCAGGTGCTGGAGCTGCACACCGAGCTGGAGTCGTGCGACCTGCCCGGCGGTTACTGCGCCCGGATGATCCGGGAGACGTGGCCGCAGGCGCGGATCACGTCGATCGCCTCGTACGGGCGTGACCACGTGAGCCGTCAGCAGGGCATGGCGCAGCTCATCGCGCACCACGGCGAGCTGCACCAGGTCGCGGACGGTCCGGCGCGCCCGGCGCCGCTGCGCGCCCCGCTGCCGCCGGTGCAGCCCGCGCCGCCGGTCCCGCCGGAGGCCATCGCGCAGGAGCTGGTGGCGGCGTTCGGGCCGCAGGGCATCTGCCGGTTCGACCAGCGGGCGGTGTCGCGGCAGGGCGTGCCGGAGCTGGTGGCGCTCACGCTCGTGTGGGCGGGGCTGCCGGCGGACTTCGGGCCGTTCTTCTGGGCGCAGCCCGCGCAGCCGGTCGTGCCGACGCTCGCCGAGCTGGCAGCGCAGCGGCAGGTGCAGCCGGCGAGCGACGCGGGTTCGTATCTGGTGCTGGGCTCCGACTTCGGGCGGGCGCTGTGCGTGCAGTACGGGACCGCGCACATCGTCGCCGTACCGGTGGAGGCCGGGCCGGGTGGTCAGCCGGTGGCGCCGCAGTTCGTGAACAGCGGGTTGCCGGAGTTCACGCGGTGCCTGGCGTTGCTGGGGCGGATGTGGCGGCTGAGGTTCGGGCTGACGCCGGAGCAGGCGGGGCGGTGGACCGTGGACTTCCAGGCGCAGCTGGCGATGCTGGACCCGGCGGCGCTGGCGTCGCCGGAGAGCTGGTGGTCGGTGCTGCTGGAGCAGATGTGGGACGGCCTGCTGTGAGGTGAGCCGAGGGGGCGAGGACGACGAGGGGGTGACCGGCCTGCTCCGTACAGGCCGGTCATTACGTCCCTTTTTGTGATGATTGACGCATCCTGGGCCTATGAGTCCTGACACAGCATCAACATCACCGCACGGGTTCGGGGTCGTCGCCAAGGGCCGGGGTTACCGCCCGAAGGACGTCGACCGTTACGTCAGCCAGCTCTCGGCCGACCGCGACGGCGCGTGGGAGCGCGCGGCGCGGCTGACCGTCCTGGCCAAGGAGATGGACAAGGAGGCCGCCCGGCTGCGGGAGGTCGTCGCCGGGCTGAAGCCGCAGCGGTACGAGTCGCTCGGGCCGCAGGCCCAGCAGCTGCTGGTGCTCGCGGAGGAGGAGGCCGGGGCGGTACGGGCGGGGGCGGCGGCCGAGGCGCAGACCCTGGCCGACGCGGCGGACGAGGCGGGGCGGCAGGCCCGGGACGCGGCGCGCGAGGCGGCGGACGCGCTGCGCGCGGCGGCGGAGGAGGAGGCCGCGCAGATCCTGCTCTCGGCCCGGGAGAAGGCGCAGGAGGTACGGGCCGAGGCCCGGGGCGAGGCCGAGCGCACGCGGGGCGAGGCGCAGGCGGAGCTCCGCCAGGTGCGCGAGCGCACGGAGGCGTTGATGGCGGCCCAGCAGAAGGTGCACGCGGAGCAGCGGGAGGCGGCGGAGCAGGAGCTGGCCGAGCGGCGCGCGGAGGAGAAGGAGCGGCTGGCGGGGCTCATCGCGGAGGCGGAGGGCCACCTGGCGGAGGCCGAGAAGGTGTACGCGGAGGCCGAGGAGATGGCGCGTCAGCGCGAGCGGGAGGCGGAGGCGCGGGCGGCGGAGCTGCTGGCGGAGGCGCGCGTGGAGGAGCAGCGCGTGGAGGAGGAGACCGAGCGGCTGCTGCGGGAGCACGCGGAGACGCGCGAGGGGCTGCGGGAGCACATGGCCCATGTGAGAGAGAGCCTCTCGACCCTGACGGGCCGTCCGGCGGATCCGGACCCGGACGTGGCGTGAGGTGTACGCGGCGGGAGCCGACGCCCCCGCCGCCCACGTCCTGGGGACCGGCTACCCCGTCGCCCCGGGCGGCGTCGCGCGCCGCGCCGACAGGAAGCCGTGGACGGCCCAGGCGGCACCGGCCGCCGCGGCCGTCCAGACGATGGCCTCGGCCACCATGATCTGTACGGAGAGGGTGAGGCCCGGCCGGGGCGGGAGCAAGATCATCTGGGCGGCCGCACCCACCGGACCGTCAGGCCGGCCAGCAGACCGGTCACCCCGGGGCTCCCGACCGTCGCGCCCGCCACACCCAGGACCGGCCCGAACAGCACGCTCGCCATCGACCACAGGCCCAGGTCGCCCGCGTACGAGGCGAGCGGATCGCCCAGGATCAGCGAGTCCGTGAGGTAGTACGTCGTCGTCGCGGCGAGCAGCGCCAGGGCGCCGGCCGCCGCGCCCCGGGCCGGCGTCGCGGCCGCGTAGCCCATCACCACCGCGAGGGCGGCCCATGCCCAGCCGACGTCCAGCAGCAGGCTGAGCACCTTGGCCGCGTCGCCCCAGACACTGTCCGCGAGCGGGGCGCCGAGCTCGACGTACGGGGAGGACAGCGCGTTGACGACAGACGTGGCCGCCCCGAAAGCCGCCCCGCCCGCGAGACCGGCCGCGATCGTCTTCATGCCGGAGAAGATGCGGTACGCGCGCGGCGCGTTCACTCGTCGGCCGACAGAACCGGAAAGCGGCGCGGCGCGAGGATGAGCAGGACGAGGAGGGCGAGGAGCGCGGCGCCCGCGGCGGCGGTGAAGACGTGGTCGACGGCCGCGTCCACCGCCGTCGGCGTGAGCGTCGCCGGGTCGTTGAGGTCGCCGGAGGGCAGGCGGGCGGTGAGGACGGCGTTGGCGAGGGCGCCGAAGAGCGCGGCGCCGAGGCTCTGGCCGACCTGGCGGCAGAAGAGCACGGACGCCGTCGTGGTGCCGCGCTCGGACCAGGGGACCGTGGACTGGACGCCCACGATCAGCGGCAGCTGGAAGAGGCCGAGCGCTCCGCCGAGCAGCAGCATGATCAGCGCGGGCTGCCAGGGCTCGCCGGGGTAGGGGAGGAAGGGGAAGGCCAGCAGGACCAGCATGGCCAGCGTGATGCCGACGACCGCGGTGAGGCGGAAGCCGATGCGGGTGTAGAGGCGGTTGGAGAAGGCCGCCGTGATGGGCCAGGACAGGGTCATCGCGGACAGGACGAACCCGGCGGCGATGGGGCCGAGGCCCAGGACGGTCTGGGCGTACGTCGGGACGAAGACGGTCGGGGCCACCATCAGCAGGCCGAGCGCGCCGAGGGCGAGGTTCACGGCCGCGATGGTGCGGCGGCGCCAGACCCAGCCGGGAATGATGGGGTCGGCCGCGCGGCGCTCGATGACGACCGCCAGGGCGCCGAGCAGGACGGCGCCCGCGAAGAACGCCAGGGACGGGGCGGAGAGCCACGGCCACGCGACGCCGCCCTGGACGAGGGCGGTGAGCAGCAGCGTTCCGGTGGCGAAGACGGCGAGGGCGCCGGGCCAGTCGACGCGTACCGGCGCCGTGCGCGTCGTACGCGTACGGGTGGGTTCCACCAGGTGGCGGGCGACCAGCCAGAGGGCGAGGGCGCCGACCGGGAGGTTGATCAGGAAGATCCAGCGCCAGTCGGCGTACCCGGCGAGCAGCCCGCCCACCGCGGGGCCGGCGACGGCCGAGGTCGCCCAGACGGTGGAGAGCCGCGCCTGGATCCTGGGGCGCTCCTTGAGCGGGTAGAGGTCGGCCGCGATGGTCTGGACGGTGCCTTGCAGGGCTCCGCCGCCGAGCCCCTGGACGACGCGGAAGGCGATCAGCGAGGCCATGCTCCAGGCGGCGGCGCAGAGGAGGGAGCCGAGGAGGAAGAGGACGATGCCGGCGATGAGGACGGGCTTGCGGCCGAAGGTGTCGGAGAGCTTGCCGTAGACGGGGAGGGTCACGGTCGCGGCGAGGAGGTAGCCCGAGAAGAGCCAGGAGAAGACGGAGAGGCCGCCGAGGTCGCCGACGATCTGCGGTACGGCGGTGGCGATGACGGTGCCGTCGAGCGCGGCCAGCGCCATGCCGAGCATCAGCGCCGCGACGACCGGGCCGCGTCGGCTCCGGGGGCCGGGGGGAGCGGGGGCGGCGGGGCCCGTGTCCGGGGACGCGGCGTCGGGTGTCGCGTCGGTCACCGAGTCGGGTCCTTTCCCTATGCATGTATCCGTCGGCTCAGCTTCTCATTCGGCCTGCGGATGGAGAAGCCCCCAGGGAACCCCTAGGGGGAGCTCCGTATGCGGGCCCGGGGGCGGTTCCTCCCGCCGGAGGAGGAGGGGAAGGGGGGTGGCTCCCTAGCGTGGGTGGGGAAAACCCCAGGTCGAAACTGCGCCAGGCCCCAATGCGCGGAGGCCTGTTGGGGCGGAAGACTCGAGAGCACTAGCAAGCGAGAGCAGTGGCAAGCAAGGCATCCGGAGTACCCGGAGTAGCCGGAGTAGCCGGAGTACCCGGACACGCATTTCCGAATGCGTCCGACAGAGGAGACGTACCGTGACAACGGCTGTGACCATCCCCAGGCACGGGGGTACTGGAGGGCGTACGGCCGTCGCGGCGCGGGCGCGGCAGGTCGTCAAGGCGTACGGCGCGGGGGAGACCCGGGTTGTGGCGCTCGACCACGTCGACGTGGACATCACGCGCGGGCAGTTCACCGCGATCATGGGCCCGTCCGGGTCCGGCAAGTCCACGCTGATGCACTGCCTGGCCGGTCTGGACACCGTGACGAGCGGGGAGATCTTCCTCGACGAGACGGAGATCACCCGACTCAAGGACAAGAAGCTGACGCGGCTGCGCCGGGACCGGGTGGGCTTCATATTCCAGGCGTTCAACCTGCTGCCGACGTTGAACGCCCTGGAGAACATCACGCTGCCGATGGACATCGCGGGCCGCAAGCCGGACACCGCCTGGCTGAACCGGGTCGTGGAGACGGTGGGCCTGGCCGGGCGCCTGAAGCACCGGCCGAACCAGCTGTCCGGCGGCCAGCAGCAGCGGGTGGCGGTGGCGCGGGCGCTGGCGGCCCGGCCCGAGATCATCTTCGGGGACGAGCCGACCGGGAACCTGGACTCGCGGGCGGGGGCGGAGGTGCTGGGCTTCCTGCGGACGTCGGTCGACGAGTTGGGGCAGACCATCGTGATGGTCACGCACGATCCGGTGGCCGCGAGCTACGCGGACCGGGTGCTGTATCTGGCGGATGGGCGGATCGTGGACGAGATGCTCCGGCCGACCGCCGATGCCGTCCTCGACCGCATGCTGCGTTTTTCCGGGGGACGCCCCCAGACCCCCGACTTCGACGCGCGGGGGCGGACGTCATGACGGTGCTGAGGACCTCCCTGCGCAACTTCCTCGCGCACAAGGGACGCATGGCGCTGTCGGCGGTGGCGGTGCTGCTGTCGGTGGCGTTCGTCAGCGGGACGCTGGTGTTCACGGACACCATGAACACCACCTTCGACAAGCTGTTCGCGGCGTCGGCGGCCGATGTCACCATCAGCCCCAAGTCGGCGGCGGCGAACGACGAGATCCCGGAGACGGGCAAGCCCGAGACCCTGCCCGCCTCGCTGGTGCGGCAGGTGGCGGGGGTCGAAGGTGTCGCATCGGCCGAGGGCGCGGTCGTGTCGATGAGCGTGACCGTCGTCGACGCCGACAACAAGGACATGGGCTCCAGCACCGGCGCCCCGACCATCGCCGGCAACTGGACGCGCAACGACCTGCGGTCGATGGAGATCACGTCGGGGCACGCCCCGCGCGGGCCCACCGAGGTGATGGTCGACGCCGACACCGCCGAGAAGCACCACCTCGAGCTGGGTGACGAGCTGCGCACCATCGCCGTCACCGGGGACTTCACGGCGAAGATCTCGGGCATCGCCACCTTCAAGGTCACCAACCCCGGTGCCGCCGTCGTCTACTTCGACACGGCGACCGCGCAGCGCGAACTGCTCGGCGAGGAAGGGCTCTTCACCCACATCGCGGTGGAGGCCGAGGCGGGGGTCGGCCACGAGCGGCTGAAGCGGAACGTGGCGGCGGTGGTCGACGGGGCGGCGTACAAGCTCCAGACGCAGAAGGAGGCGGCGGACGCCGGGCGTGCGGACGTGGGCGGATTCCTCGACGTCATGAAGTACGCGATGCTCGGCTTCGCCGGGATCGCCTTCCTCGTCGGCGTCTTCCTCATCGTGAACACCTTCTCCATGCTGGTCGCCCAGCGGACCCGGGAGATCGGCCTGATGCGCGCCATCGGGTCGAGCCGCCAACAGGTCAACCGGTCGGTGCTGGTGGAGGCGGTCCTGCTCGGCGTCGTCGGGTCGGTGCTCGGCGTCGGCGCGGGCGTGGGCCTGGCGATCGGCCTGATGGAGCTCATGTCGGCCATGGGCATGGAGCTGTCCACGCAGGACCTGACCGTCAAGTGGACCACTCCGGCGATCGGCCTGGTCCTCGGCATCGTCGTGACCGTGCTGGCGGCGTACGTCCCGGCCCGCCGGGCCGGCAAGGTCTCCCCGATGGCCGCGCTGCGCGACGCGGGCACCCCGGCCGACGGCAAGGCCGGGCTCGTACGCGGCATCGTGGGCCTGCTGCTGACGGGCGCGGGCGGCGCGGCGCTGTACGCGGCGGCGCAGGCGGACAAGGCGAGCGAAGGCTCGATGTACCTCGGCGTCGGCGTCGTCCTGAGCCTCATCGGTTTCGTCGTCGTCGGGCCGCTGCTCGCCGGTGGCGTGGTGCGTGTCGTCAGCGTCGTGGTGCTGCGCGTGTTCGGGCCGGTCGGGCGGATGGCGGAGCGCAACGCGCTGCGCAACCCGCGCCGTACGGGAGCGACGGGCGCGGCCCTGATGATCGGTCTGGCGCTGGTGGCCTGCCTGTCGGTGGTCGGTTCGTCGATGGTCGCCTCCGCGACCGACGAGCTGGACCGGTCGGTCGGGGCGGACTTCATCGTCCAGAGCACCAAGGGCCAGCCGATCGTGCCGCAGGCGCAGGCGGCCCTGGAGAAGACACCCGGCATCGCGCACGTCACCGAGTACAAGGCGGTGCCCGCGAAGCTGACCCTGCCGGACGGGAAGACGGAGGAAAAGCGCCTCGTCGCCGCCGACCCGACGTACGCCACCGATCTGCGTCGCGAGACCCTCGGGGGCGAACTGTCGGCGGCGTACGGCAAGGACGCCATGTCGATGGGGAGCGACTACGCCACCCAGCACGGTGTGAAGGTCGGCGACACGATCACCGTCGCCTTCAAGGGCGGCGAGCGCGTCGCGAAGCTCAGGGTCGCGGCGATCACCTCGGACGACACGAACGTCGACAAGGGCGCGATGTACATCAACATCACGACCGCGCAGAGTTACGTCCCCGCCGACCGGATGCCCAAGAACATCATCATGTTCGCGAAGGCGGAGGACGGGAAGGCGAGCGAGGCGTACGCCGCGCTGAAGGAGGCGCTGGCCGCCTATCCGCAGTACACGGTGCAGAACCAGACCGACTTCAAGCAGGACCTGAAGGACCAGGTCGGCCAGTTGCTGAACATCGTGTACGGGCTGCTCGCGCTGGCGATCATCGTGGCGGTGCTCGGCGTGGTGAACACCCTGGCCCTGTCGGTGGTCGAGCGGACGCGGGAGATCGGCCTGATGCGGGCGATCGGTCTGTCGCGCCGTCAGCTGCGCCGCATGATCCGGCTGGAGTCGGTGGTCATCGCCCTCTTCGGCGCTCTGCTGGGCCTCGGTCTGGGCATGGGCTGGGGCACGTCGGCGCAGAAACTGCTGGCCCTGGAGGGGCTGGGGGTGCTGGACATCCCGTGGCCGACGATTCTGACGGTCTTCGTCGGGTCGGCGTTCGTGGGCCTGTTCGCGGCGCTGATACCGGCCTTCCGGGCGGGGCGGATGAACGTGCTGAACGCGATCGCGACCGACTGAGCGCCGGCTCCGGCACTGATCCCCCATGCCACGGTCAGGTGCGGCGCTTGAGGAGTACGTAGCCGGCCGCCGTGCCCGTCACGTGGAAGCGGGCGTCCGGGTGGAGCCGCTCGGCGTAGGCGAGCGGGTCGCGCACCCAGCCGGAGTTGTTGTTCAACGCGATCCAGTCCGGAGCGGGGTTCCGCGGGTCACCGATCCACAGGACCCGGCAGCGGCCCGCGAGGCGGCTGACGGGTCCGACGTTCGCCTCCACGGTCGCGCCGTCCGGGATCCGGGACAGGAGCCGTTCGGCGGCGACGGCCCGGGGCGGCTTGCGGTACGTCGGCGCCTCGGTGAGCGACGCCAGGGGCAGCGTGGTGGTCAGGGCGAGCGCGGCCGCGGCGGCGCAGGCGGGCAGCCGGTCCGCGTAGGCGCGCAGCCAGGGGCGCGGGCTGCGGCGCGCGATGTCGGCGGCGTCGGTGAGGGCGAGGAAGAGCACCGGCATCAGGACGGCGCTGTAGTGCCACTCGGTGGACCAGTAGTGGGGGTCACCGGACAGGAAGCGCCAGCCGAGGGTCGGGGCGGCGACCAGGAAGAGGGGGGAGCGCAGCGCGAGCAGGCCGGTGGTGGGCAGCAGGATCCAGGCGAGGGTGCGCAGTTTCGTCTCGGCGCCGGTGAAGGGGCCCGGCCCGTCGCCGAGCTTGGTCCAGTAGTCGTAGCCGCCGGTGTGGTTGAAGGCCGGGATGACGGCGGTGAGGGTGAGGAGGGTGGCGGCGGCGCCGAGGAGCGCGACCCCGAGCGCGTACACGGCGGTACGGGGCGCGGTGCGGCGCGCCCGCCAGGCGACGACCAGCGCGAGCGCTGCGAGTGTGGCGCCCAGGTCCTCCTTGACCAGGACGAGGGGCGCCGCCCACAGCAGGGAGGCCCGCCACCGGGCCCGGAGCACCGCCTCCAGGGAGAAGGCGATCAGCGGGACGGCGAAGCAGATCTCGTGGAAGTCGAAGTCGGCCGCCCGTTGGATGCCCCACGACAGCCCGAAGGCGACGCCGACGGCGAGGCCCGCTACCCGGCCCAGCAGGCGGGTCGCGGCGCGCGTGACGGGGATGGCGGCGAGTGCGAACAGCGCGGCCTGGGCGACGAGGAGGGTGACGGGGGTGGGGAAGAGCCGGTAGGCGGGGGCGAGGAGGGCGGTGACGGGGCTGAAGTGGTCGCCGAGGACGTTGGCTCCCGGGCCCTTGAGGTCGGCGACCGGCGCCTGGAGGTGGGCGTAGCCGCGGACGGCCTGCTCGAAGATGCCCAGGTCCCAGGAGCGGGTCTCCATGCGGCGGTACCGCAGCACGGAGAGCGTGGTGTACGCGGCGAAGAGCGCGAGTGCGAGGAGGTGGGGTGCGCGGCCGCCCGCCGGGTCGCGTCGTGGGGCGGGCGGCCGGGGTATCGGCTCCGGTCCGGTGCGGTCGGTGGGGCGTGGGGCGACGACGACTCCATGCATGCGTCGGGGACTCCTTCGGGTCGCTTACGGGTTGCGGGACCCGAGGGGCGGCGGCGGCACGGACGAGGGGAACGCGGTCGGGGTGAGGGAGGGGATGGGGGAGGGGGTGGGGGCCGGGTACGAGGTGGAGGGCGCGGGCGACGGCCGTGTCGCGGGCACGGCCGGCGGGTCGGGCCGCAGGCCGAGCGCCGCGAGCGCGCCCGTCGCGCCCAGGAGGCACACCGCGGTCGCCGCCGCGGCGGCCAGCGTACGGCCGCGCCGCCGCCGTCCCCGTACGGCCACATCGGCGGGCGGCGCGGGCACGACGCGCCGGGCGGCGCCGTCGGCGGCCCGCTTCAGCGCCGCGGCGAGAGCTTCGTCCCTGTGCTGCTGGTCAGCCACCGTGCTCCTCCTCGGTGAGGTTCTCGGTGAGGTCGGCGAGGTGCGGTGCGAGGGCGGCCCTGGCCCGGGACAGGTGCGTCTTGACGGTCCCGGCCGAGATGCCGGTCTCGGCGGCGACCTGCTCCACGGACAGGTCGCACACGTAGTGCAGGACCGCGACGCGCCGCTGCCGTTCGGAGAGCGTGTGCAGCGCCGCCACCAGGGCGACCGACGAGGCGTCGGGCGCGGGCGCGGTGTCCCGCAGCCCGGCGCCGTGGCGGCGCCACGCCTCGGCGGCCCGGCGTCCGCGCCGCCACCGGCTGACGGCGAGCCTCCACGCCACGGTGCGGATCCACGCCTCGGGCCCCGCGTCGCGGACGAGCCGCGACCGGCGCCCCCAGGCCCGTACGAACGCCTCCTGGACCACGTCCTGGGCCTCGTGGAGGTCGCCGGTCATCAGGTACAGCTGGCCGACGAGCCGCGTGACGGAGTGAGCGTAGAGCTCGTGGAACTCCTCTTCGGTCAATGCGGCTCCCAGCGGCGCGGGGTGGAATCGGGTGGAACGGCTTTCGTGACGTATACGCAGGGGGACACGGTGCCGGTTGACACCGGGGTGGGACGTGTCCGGGACCGGCCGGGGGTTGTTTCGAACGCGGGTGTGTCGACGACGTCGTAGGCTGGGAACCCCCGGCCCGTGAGACGTGTCGGGCGGTTCGCGTTGCCCCACACCACGCTCCACACCCTGGGATGGAAGCCTCCATGAGCCTGCACGGTCTGCTCGACGCCGTCGTCAAGGACCCCGCCCTCGCCGAAGCGGTGAAGGCGGCGGCCGACGGCCACCGGAGCCATGTCGACCTGGTCGGCCCGCCCGCCGCGCGTCCCTTCGCGCTGGCCGCGCTGGCCAGGGACGCCGGGCGGCCCGTGCTCGCCGTGACGGCGACCGGGCGGGAGGCGGAGGACCTGGCGGCGGCGCTGCGCAGCCTGCTGGACCCCGACACGGTCGTGGAGTACCCGGCGTGGGAGACGCTGCCGCACGAGCGGCTCTCGCCGCGTTCCGACACCGTGGGCCGCCGGCTGGCGGTGCTGCGGCGCCTGGCGCACCCGTCGGCGGACGACCCGGCGGCCGGCCCCGTCGCGGTCGTGGTCGCGCCCGTACGCTCGGTGCTCCAGCCGCAGGTCAAGGGGCTCGGCGACCTGGAGCCGGTGGCGCTGCGCACCGGGCAGCAGGCGGATCTGAACGACGTGGTCGAGGGGCTCGCGGCGGCGGCGTACGCGCGCGTGGAGCTGGTGGAGAAGCGCGGCGAGTTCGCGGTGCGCGGCGGGATCCTGGACGTCTTCCCGCCCACCGAGGAGCACCCGCTCCGGATCGAGTTCTGGGGCGACGACATCGAGGAGATCCGCTACTTCAAGGTCGCCGACCAGCGGTCCCTGGAGGTCGCCGAGCACGGCCTGTGGGCGCCGCCGTGCCGCGAGCTGCTGCTGACGGAGTCCGTGAAGGCGCGCGCGGCGGCGCTGGCCGAGGAGCACCCGGAGCTCGGCGAGCTGCTCGGCAAGATCGCCGAGGGCATCGCCGTGGAGGGCATGGAGTCCCTGGCGCCGGTCCTCGTCGACGACATGGAGCTGCTGCTCGACGTGTTGCCGAAGGGCTCCATGGCGGTGGTGTGCGACCCGGAGCGGGTGCGTACGCGGGCGGCGGACCTGGTGGCGACCTCGCAGGAGTTCCTCCAGGCGTCGTGGGCGGCCACGGCCGGCGGCGGCGAGGCGCCGATCGACCTGGGCGCGGCGTCGCTGTGGGGCATCGCGGACGTCCGGGACCGGGCGCGCGAGCTGGGGATGATGTGGTGGTCGGTCTCGCCGTTCGCCGCCGACGACGAGCTGACGGAGACATTTGCCGCTGACGCGGCGGGGGACACGTTCAAGCTGGGCATGCACGCCCCGGAGTCGTACCGCGGTGACACCACCCGCGCCCTCGCCGACACCAAGGGCTGGCTGGCGGACGGCTGGCGCACGGTCTTCGTGACGGAGGCGCACGGCCCGGCGGCCCGCACGGTGGAGGTGCTGGGCGGCGAGGGCATCGCCGCGCGTCTCGACGGGGACCTCACCGACATCTCGCCGTCCGTCGTGCACGTGGCGTGCGGGTCGATCGAGTACGGCTTCATCGACCCCGGCCTGAAGATCGCCGTCCTGACCGAGACCGACCTGTCGGGCCAGAAGGCGGCCGGCAAGGACGGCCAGCGGATGCCGACGCGGCGCCGCAAGACGATCGACCCGCTCACGCTGGAGACCGGCGACTACATCGTCCACGAGCAGCACGGCGTCGGCCGCTACATCGAGATGGTGCAGCGCACCGTGCAGGGCGCGACCCGCGAGTACCTGCTGGTCGAGTACGCGCCCGCCAAGCGCGGCCAGCCCGGCGACCGGCTCTACATCCCCACCGACCAGCTGGAGCAGGTCACCAAGTACGTGGGCGGCGAGGCGCCGACCCTGCACCGCCTGGGCGGCGCGGACTGGACGAAGACCAAGGCCAGGGCGAAGAAGGCGGTCAAGGAGATCGCGGCCGACCTGATCAAGCTGTACTCGGCGCGGATGGCGGCGCCCGGCCACGCCTTCGGCCCCGACACGCCCTGGCAGCGGGAGCTGGAGGACGCCTTCCCGTACGCGGAGACGCCGGACCAGCTGTCCACCATCGCCGAGGTGAAGGAGGACATGGAGAAGTCGGTCCCGATGGACCGGCTGATCTGCGGCGACGTCGGCTACGGCAAGACGGAGATCGCGGTGCGCGCCGCGTTCAAGGCGGTGCAGGACGGCAAGCAGGTCGCGGTCCTCGTCCCCACGACGCTGCTGGTGCAGCAGCACTTCGGGACCTTCTCCGAGCGGTACTCGCAGTTCCCGGTCGTCGTCCGGGCGCTGTCCCGCTTCCAGAGCGACGCGGAGGCGAAGGCGACGCTGGAGGGCCTGAAGGAGGGTTCGGTCGACATCGTCATCGGCACGCACCGCCTCTTCTCGTCCGAGACGAAGTTCAAGGACCTGGGCCTGGTCATCGTCGACGAGGAGCAGCGCTTCGGCGTTGAGCACAAGGAGCAGCTGAAGAAGCTGCGGGCCAACGTGGACGTGCTGACGATGTCCGCGACCCCCATCCCCCGGACGCTCGAGATGGCCGTGACCGGCATCCGCGAGATGTCGACGATCACCACTCCGCCGGAGGAGCGCCACCCGGTCCTGACCTTCGTCGGCCCGTACGAGGAGAAGCAGATCGGCGCGGCGATCCGCCGCGAGCTGCTGCGCGAGGGCCAGGTCTTCTACATCCACAACCGCGTCGAGTCGATCGACCGGGCGGCGGCCCGGCTGCGGGACATCGTCCCCGAGGCGCGCATCGCGATCGCCCACGGCCAGATGTCGGAACAGGCCCTGGAGCAGGTCGTGGTCGACTTCTGGGAGAAGAAGTTCGACGTCCTGGTCTCCACGACCATCGTCGAGTCGGGCATCGACATCTCCAACGCCAACACCCTCATCGTCGAGCGCGGCGACAACTTCGGCCTGTCGCAGCTGCACCAGCTGCGCGGCCGCGTGGGCCGCGGCCGCGAGCGCGGGTACGCGTACTTCCTCTACCCACCGGAGAAGCCGCTCACCGAGACCGCCCACGAGCGCCTGGCGACGATCGCCCAGCACACCGAGATGGGCGCGGGCATGTACGTCGCCATGAAGGACCTGGAGATCCGCGGCGCGGGCAATCTCCTCGGCGGCGAGCAGTCCGGCCACATCGCGGGCGTCGGCTTCGACCTGTACGTCCGCATGGTGGGCGAGGCGGTCGCGGACTACCGCGCCTCCCTGGAGGGCGGCGTGGAGGAGGAGCCGCCGCTGGAGGTCAAGATCGAGCTCCCGGTCGACGCGCATGTCCCGCACGACTACGCGCCGGGCGAGCGCCTGCGCCTCCAGGCGTACCGCGCGATCGCCTCCGCGAACTCGGAGGACGACATCAAGGCGGTCCGCGAGGAGCTCACCGACCGCTACGGCAAGCTGCCCGAGCCCGTCGAGAACCTGCTGCTGGTGGCCGGCCTCCGCATGCTGGCCCGCGCCTGCGGCGTCGGCGAGATCGTCCTCCAGGGCCCGAACATCCGCTTCGCCCCGGTGGAGCTGCGCGAATCGCAGGAGCTGCGTCTCAAGCGCCTCTACCCGCGCACGGTGATCAAGCCGCAGACCCACCAGATCCTGGTCCCCCGCCCGACCACGGGCAAGATCGGCGGCAAGCCGGTGGTGGGCCGTGAACTGCTGGCGTGGACGGGGGAGTTCCTGACGACCATCCTGGGGTCGTGAGGCGCGGCCAGGCCGGGCCGCGGCCCGGCCTGGCCGCGATCAGGCGAACTGGCCGGGGACGTAGTCGCCGGCCGGCTGGCGGGCGATCACGTTCAGGCGGTTGTAGGCGTTGATGAGGGCGATCAGGGCCACGAGCGCGGCGAGCTGCTCCTCGTCGTAGTGCTTGGCCGCGTCGGCCCACGCCTCGTCCGTGACGCCGCCGGCCGCGTCCGCGATGCGGGTGCCCTGCTCGGTCAGCTCCAGCGCGGCGCGCTCGGCGTCGGTGAAGACGGTGGCCTCCCGCCAGGCCGCGACCATGTTGAGGCGCAGCGGGGTCTCCCCGGCGTGGGCGGCCTCCTTGGTGTGCATGTCGAGGCAGAAGCCGCAACCGTTGATCTGGCTGGCCCGGATCTTCACCAATTCCTGCGTCGCGGCCGGCAGGGCCGAGTCCGCTATCACCTTGCCCGCCGCGCCGAGGTGCTTCACGAGCTTGGGCGCGAGGGGGCTGCTGTAGAGGTTGAGACGGGCGTCCATGACGTTCTCCTTGCCGTGTTGACGGTTACACAGCAGGGACGGAGCGGCCCGGCCCGGATGTGACATGCCGGAGGGCCGGAGCGTGCGTGACGTGCGTCACGTAATGCCGGAGGCGTCGGCAGTGGGCTGCTGCCGCGCGAGAACACCCTCGGGATCGGCAAGGTGTAACGCCCTGAAGGCGCGCCACCTACGATTCGGGCATGCGTACGCCCCGAAGGGTCCTGCCCGCCGTGCTGCTGGCCGCCGTCGCGACACTTGCCGCCGGGTGCCTCCCGGGCTCCGATGACGGCGCGTCGGGCGCCCCCGGCCCCTCGTCGAGCGCCGCCCGGCCGCTCGACAACCCCGACGGTACGAAGCCGGGCCTCGCGCCCCTCACCTCCGACGCCGACCGCGCCGAGGCCCGCCGCCTCCTCGAACGCCTGGCGGTGAAGGGGCGCGGACCGAAGACCGGGTACGACCGCGAGAAGTTCGGCTACGCCTGGATGGACACGGCCGACGGAGTACCGCTGGCCCGCAACGGCTGCGACACCCGCAACGACCTGCTGCGCCGCGACGGGCAGCGGCTTCGCTTCCGTGAGGGGTCCGACTGCGTGGTCATGGCGATGACGCTGGCGGATCCGTACACCGGCCGGACCATCGATTGGCGCAAGCAGGACGCCGCCGAGGTGCAGATAGACCACGTGGTGCCGCTGTCGTACAGCTGGCAGATGGGTGCCTCCCGCTGGCCGGAGAGCAAGCGCGAGCGACTCGCGAACGATCCGCTGAACCTCCTCCCGGTCGAAGGACGTGCCAACTCGGCGAAGGGCGACTCCGGCCCGGCGTCCTGGCTGCCGCCGGACAAGCGGATCCGGTGCGCGTACGCCGTGCGCTTCGCGCAGGTGGCCGTCACGTACGAGCTGGCGGTGACCGCGGCGGACAAGGAGGCGATGCTGCGGCAGTGCGGGGGCGGCTGAACCGCCGCACAGGCGATGCCCATTCGGTAGCTCATCCGATAATCAGTTCGGTACGGTGGCCGTTTCAGGACACAATCGCCCCCATGTCTCGCACCGCCGCCCTCCTGCTCGCCGACCTCGAACCGCTCCCGCACGCGCGGCGGTTGCGGCACCTCGCCCGCACGGCCCGCGATCTGGCGCGCAGCGGGGAACTGCCCGAGGTGCTGGCGGAGTGGGATGGGCTCGGCGGCGGCGAGGGCACGTACGCGCGGCGGCTCGCCGCACTGGCCGCGCTGGCCGGGGGCCAGGCGGACTTCCTCGCCGAGCGGCTGACCGACCCCGACGAGGTGGTGCGCGGGTACGCCCTGCGCGCCGCCCGTACGCTCCCGCTGCCGGACGCGGTGATCGAGGCGGCGTACGACGACGCCTCCGAGGCCACCCGGCACGCCCTCGCCCGCGTCGTCCTGCGGGGGCGGCGCACGGCGCTCGCCGAGCGCCTGGTGGAGCGGCTGCGCGAGGAGTGGGGGGACGCGGAGGCCGCCCGGCTGCTGCCGGTCTGCTCGGCGCCGTTCGTGGCGCGGACGCTGCCTGCCCTCGCGTATGCCGTCGAGTCGTGGGCGCAGCTCGGCCGCCGCCACCCCGACGCCGTGCTCGACCACGCCGAACGCGACCTCGCCGCGCAGCCGCTCCATCTGCGCACGGCCTGGTGGCAGGGGCACGCGCGCGGGATCGCGGCCGCCGCGCCCGCCCGGCCGCTGCGGGTGCTCGCGCTGCTGGAGGCGTACGGGCCGGGCCTCCTGCCGGCGCCGCTCTGGGACAAGCTGGGCGTGCTGGCGGAGGCCGACGCCGAGCGCGTCGTACGGTGGCTGATCTCGCCGGAACGCCCGGCGCAGCGCTACGAGCCGCTGCCCCCGAACACGGTGCTGCGGCGGATCGCGTCGGCCGACCCGCCGTCCCTGCCCGCGCTCGCCCGCCACTGGGCGCGCCGCACGGCGCATCTCGCCGCGCTGCTCAAGGCCGTGCCGCCGGGGCGCCGGGGCGACCTCCTCGACGCGGCGACGGAGGGCACGGACGGCGTCTCCGCGCTCGCGGACGACGTGCTGGCCGTGCTGCCGCGCGAGCGGCGCTGGGCGGAGGCCCGCCACTGGGCGCGCAAGGGCCGCGCGGAGGGGTGGTACTGGAGCGACGTGCTGGACACGCTCGCCCACTGCCCGGTCGCCGAGGCCCGCCCCGACCTGCTGGACGCGCTGCGGCGGCCCGACGCCACCGAACGGGCCCTGGTCTGGCCGCTGCTGGTCGCCAACGTGGACGCGTTCGGCGACGAGACCGACGTCCGCGAACTGCTGGACCTGATGAGCGCACGGCTCCGCAACGAACAGGACCCGGTGCGCGCGGCGGCGCTCGAAGCGCTCGCCGGCGTGCGGGCCGCGCTGTTCACGGCCGCGTGCGCGGGCGCGCTCGACCAGGTGGTGCGTGACGCGCTGGAGGCGCGCGACGGTTCCCCGCGCACCCGGGGCGCGCTGCGCCGCCTCGCCCTCGCGGTGCTGCGCGCGCACGCGCACGTGCCGGACGGCGAGGCCGTCCTGCGCGACTGGGCCCTGTCCGTGCTGGAGCGGATCGCCGGGCACGTGGGCGTCGGGGACCTCGGCATGCTCCACCACGGCCTGCCGCGCGGCCAGGAGCACCGCCTCTTCGACGCCCTGCGGCCCTGGCTGGAAGCGGCCGCGCGCAAGGGCGACCACCGCCCGCTCCTCGCGCTGGTCCAGGCGCTCGGGCCGCGCGCCCACCGGATGGAGCCGCTCCAGCGGATGCTGGAGGACGCCCTGGCCAATGCCGACGACAGCGCCTTCGAGACCGCGGCGCGGCTCTGGCTCGAACCCGCGGCGACGCGCGACGAGCGGGTCGAGCGCCTCCTCGCCCTCGAACCGTCGGCGGCCGCCCTCCCGCCGGTCCACCACGTGCTGGCGGCCCGCCGCACCGACCTCCTCGACACCCTGATCGGCGAGACCCCGCGGTACGGGCGGTTCCTCAAGCCCGGCACGCGCCGCCCCTTGCCCTCCTTCTGGTACGCCCACCGGTGGCTGCCCCGCCAGCAGGCGGCGGCGGCCCGGCTGGCCGCCGAGGCCGTCGCGGACGCCACCCTTCCGCTCCACGAGCGGGCCGCGGTGCTGCGGGCGGCGGCCGCCCTGCCGGTGCACGGCCGGGCGCTGGCGCTGCGGTACGCCGAGGAGGGCGAGGAAGCCGGGCCGGTAGAGGTGGTGCTCGTGGAGGCCGCGCTCGGCGCGCTGGTGTGGACCGGGCAGCCGCAGCTCGCCCTGCCGGTGCTGCTGGCGCACGCCGGAGGCGACCGCGCCCGCGTCGCCGTGTACGCCGCGGGGCGCGCCGCCCGCTACGCCGCGCCCTCCGAACTGGACGAGCGGCTGCGGACCCTGCTCACCGCGAGCGACGGCGTGAAGGTGACCAGCCGCAAGGAGGCCGTCCGCCTCGCCGCCCGCCACCTGCCGCCGCACCGCGCCGCCGCGCTGCTGGCGGCCGCGTACCGCGCGCCGGGCGCCCACCCGGACGTCCAGGCTGCCGTGGTCGCCGCGAGCACCGACCTCCTCGGCCGCGAGGAGGCGTGGGCGGTGCTCACGGAAGCCGCGTGCGACGGCGCCGAGCAGGTGCTGCGGGCGCTGGTGGGGGCGGAGCACGGGGCTGTGCCGGCGGTCCACCGGGCCCGGTACGCGCGGCTGGTGGGGCAGGTGTGCCGGTCCGCGCACCGCGCCGCCGCGGCGGCCGCGCTGGAGAAGCTGCCGCTCTGGGCCGGGGACGCACCCGAAGTGGCGGACGTCCTGCTCTCTACGGTCACCGCTCTGGAGGAGCGCACCAGAGCGGGCGGTTGGTACAGCCTCTGGCGCAGCGCCGCGCAGGCCGTCGCGACGCTGGCCGTCTCCGGCCTGCCCCACCCGCTGGGCGGCGCGGCGCCGGGGAGCCTGCTCCACGACACGGTGGCCCGGCTGCTCACGGCCGTCGCGGCCGGGGAGTACGAGGCGCTGGAGGACCGCGACCTGCCGGCCCGTCAGCGGCTGTCGGCCCTGGTGGAGATCCTGCCCGTGGACCAGGGCCAGGGGCCCGGTGCCCGCCCCGTCGTGGAGGCGGTCGCCGCGCAGCTGGCCGTCGAGCCGGCCCTGGCCGCCGCCCGGGCGCGGCTCCTCGTGACGCTCGTGGACCTCGACGCGGAGCCGTCCGAGCTGACGGCCCGGCTGCGCGCCGTGGCCGACGCCGTGGACGGCAGGCCGGCGCTCGCTGCCCGGACCGCCGACCGGCTTGGTTCCCGCGTCGCGGTCACGCACCGCGCGCAGGACCCGGCGGTGGCGCTGGCCGCCGCCGAGCGGTGCACGGCGGCGGGCGACCCGGGCGCCGGGCTGCTGGCCGTCGCCCTGGTCGGCACCCTCGGCATCCGCCTCGGCTGGCCCGCCCCCTGGCGCGCCGCCCTGCGCACACTGCGCCGGCACCCGGTGGCGGACGTGCGGGAGGCGGCGCTGGAGGTCACGGTGGAGCGGGAGTGAGGGCCCCGGACACCCCCGCAGACCACCTCCGTGGGAGCCGGCCGGACCTCCTGCCCGGCTTCCTCCGGAACGGCGAGGACGTCATGCTCCTGGACCGGGAGGACAGCAGGAGCGTGGCGGCCGCGACCCTGGGGCTGTTCCCGGCCCTGTCCGGTGACCGGCTGGACTGGAGCGCCGGCTCCGTGCGGGAGCGCCGCTGGTGGGACGACGAGGACGGGTGGGCCCGGCTGGCCGCCGAACTGCTCGCCCCCGAGGTGGAAGCGGGCGCGCTCGTCGCGGTCCAGTGGAGCAACCTCATCCTGCCGACGGTGGTGCTGTCCGCGGAGCTGGCGGTCGCGCACGCGCGCGACCTCCTGGACGTCGAGCCGCATCTCTGGATCCATCCGCTGGGTGGGCGGGTGCTGCTCGAATGCCTGGTGGACGGTCAGGTGACCCTCGGGACCGTCCCGCCCCGTGGGACGGGGGCCGTCAGGGCGAGCGTCAGCCCGTCTTGACCCAGTCCTTGCAGCCCGTCGTCTTGAAGTAACCGTCGGTCGCGGTGATCTTCACGATGGCCGTGCCGGAGACGTTGTCGTTCGCGAGGATCGCGTCCGTGCTGTGGGAGGCGTCCTTCGCGCGCTCCCAGTAGCACGTGTCGTCCTCGTTGCCCGTGGACTTGTACGTGCCGGGGGCGAGGTCCGCGCCCACCTTGAACATGCCGCCGTCGCCCTTCGCCTCCGACTTCGGCGTCCCGGCGGCCTTCTCGTCGACGGCCTCCCAGTCCTTGCAGCCGTTGGACTTGAAGACCTTGTCGCTCGCCTTGAGCAGCACGTAGCTCGTGCCGGTGACGTTGTCGTTGGCGAGGATGGAGTCGGTCTCGCCGGTGGAGTCCTTGGCGCGCTCCCAGTAGCAGAGGCCGTCCTCGTTGCCGCTGGTGCGGTACAGGCCGGGCTGGACGTCCTTGCCGACCTCGTGGTCGCCGTCGCCGGCGATCGAGGCGGCCTTCTTCTCTTCCTGCGGCTTGGCCTGCTGCTCCTGCTTGCCCTTGGTGTCGCCCGAGGCCGTCTTGGGGGACGCGTCGTCACCGCCCGAGCCGACCGCGGAGGCCACCGCGACGACCACGACGACCGCGCCGAGGCCGGTGAGCACCTTGTGGCGGGCGAACCAGCCGCGCTTCTTCTCCGGCCGGCCGTGCTGCGGCTGCTGCGGCTGCTGCGGGGCGTACATGGACTGAGACATGGCTGTGGCACCTTCCCGGGCGCTGGAGTTGCTCCGTTGTTCGATGGGTCAATCACAGCAGAGCTTGTGAACCGAGTCAACACGGTTCACGGAATTTCGATCGGCTCACACTGTGAACCGTTGGATCGGTATGCTCGGTCCTTCAGTGCGGATGAGGGCGGATGAGGGGAGACGGACACGTGCCGCAGGAGCGCGCAGCAGGCACAGCAGGCACGGCAGCCGCAGCAGCCGCTGCCGCAGCAGGCGCACCGGAGGTCACCGCCGCCGGTATCGCCCGGCTCGCGGGCGTCGGCCGCGCCGCCGTCAGCAACTGGCGCCGGCGCCACGCCGACTTCCCCAAGCCCGTCGGCGGCACCGAGACCAGCCCCTCCTTCGCCCTCGCCGAGGTCGAGCAGTGGCTGCGCGACCAGGGCAAGCTCGCCGAGGTACCCCTGCGCGAGCGCGTCTGGCAGCACCTCACCGCCCACCCCGCCGGACCCCTCACCGCGCTCGTCCACGCCGGCTGCGCCCTGCTCCTCGTCCACGAGCGGCCCACCGGCTGGCTGGAGCACTCCGCCCTCCCCGACGACCGCCTCGCCGACGGCCTGCAAACCGCCCTGGAGGAGGTGCTCACCGTCCGCTTCGGCGTCCCCCGGTCCGTACGCACCCCCACGGCGGCCGACCTCGAACCCTCACTGCCGCTGCTGCGCGGCGCCGCCGAACTGGCCGCCCAGCTCGGCGGGGCGCGCCAGGCGTTCGAGTTCCTGCTCGGGCGGCACCTGGACGCCAACCCCCGCCAGTACACGCTCACCCCGCCCGGCCTCGCCGAGCTGATGGCCGCCCTCGCCGGCCCCTCCGCGCGGACCGTGCTCGACCCGGCCTGCGGCACCGGGGGGCTCCTGCGCGCCGTCGACCGCGCCGACAGCGTCCACGCCCAGGACGCCGACCCCGACCTCGCCGCGCTCACCGCGCTGCGCCTCGCCCTGCACAGCTCGGCCGAGATCCGTACGGCCGCCGCCGACACCCTGCGCGGCGACGCCTTCCCCGGGCTCCGCGCCGACGCCGTCGTCTGCCACCCGCCGTTCAACGAGCGCGACTGGGGCCACGACGAACTGGCCTACGACCCCCGCTGGGAGTACGGCTTCCCGGCCCGCACGGAGTCCGAGCTGGCCTGGGTCCAGCACGCCCTCGCCCGCCTCCGCGACGGCGGCACCGCCGTCCTCCTGATGCCCCCGGCCGTGGCCTCCCGCCGCTCCGGCCGCCGTATCCGCGCCGACCTGCTGCGCCGCGGCGCCCTGCGCGCCGTGATCGCCCTGCCCGCCGGGGCCGCGCCCCCGTACGGCATCCCGCTGCACCTGTGGGTGCTGTGCCGGCCCGGCGCGGACCAGCGCCCGGACCCCGAGCTGCTGTTCGTCGACACCACCGGCCTCGTCCCGGACGGCGGCCGCGACAAACTGCCCTGGCCCGCCCTCCAGTCGGCCGTGCTCGACGCCTGGCGCGGCCGCGGCGACCACCCCGGCGTCCCGGGCGTGAGCCGCTCCGTACCCGTCATCGAACTCCTCGACGACGACGTCGACCTGGCCCCCGCCCGCCACCTGCCCGCCCCGGCCCCCGGCGGCTCGGCGGCCGGCCTCGAAGACGTACGCGAACGCCTCGGCGCCACCCTGCGCCGCACCATGGAGCTCACGCCCCCGCCCGCCGCCCCCGCGCCGTCCGCCGCGGGCGCCGCCCGCACCCTCACCACGGTCGGCGAACTCGCCCGCGCGGGAGCCCTCCAGCTGCGCGCCGGCGGCGCCGGCACGGCACCCGCCGGCCACCCGGTCGCGGTCCTCACCGAGCACGACGTACTCGCCGGCGCGGCACCCTCCGGCACCCTCCCCGACGGGCCCCCGGAAGAGCCGGTGCTCACCGAGGAGGGCGACGTGGTCGTCCCCGTCCTCGGCGGCGGATCCGTCGCGCGCGTCGTCGACGCCGCCACGGCCGGTGCCGCGCTCGGCCGCAACCTCCAGCTGCTGCGGGCCGACCGCACCGCCCTGGACCCCTGGTTCCTCGCCGGCTTCCTGCGCGGCACGGCCAACAACCGCCGGGCCAGCAGCTACGCCTCCACCGCCACCCGGCTCGACGTACGGCGCCTCCGCCTGCCCCGGCTGCCCCTGGCCGAGCAGCGCCGCTACGGCGAACGCTTCCGCGCCCTCGCGGAGTTCGAGGACGCGCTGCGCCTCGCGGGACGGCTCGGCGAGCAGCTGGTGCAGGGCCTGTACGACGGCCTGGCGGACGGCACGGTGCTGCCCGAGCGACCTGAGTGACCAGGAGGGCGGCCGTTTCGTACAACCCTGGGGCGGCTGTCGGTGTCGGTGTATACGCTCGAGTTCCTCTGATCCGCACCCCTGGAGCGACGTATGCACGGGCACGCGCCCATGACGCCCCCGCGTCCCGCCGTGACGGCGGGCGTGATCGCCGTGCGCGTGATCCTCTGCCTCCTGATCGTGCTGACGCTCGGCATGCTCGCCTGGGTGGCCATGCTGCGGATCGCGATCGTGCGCCGTACGGGCCGGGACTGGGCGCTGTTCTGGTGCCAACTGGTGCTGAACATCGGCTGCCTGGCGACCCTGGAGGAGCACTTCGCGGACCACTGGATCTCGAACGTCGGCATGGCCGGGCTGCTGGTGCAGATGGTCGGCGTCGTCGTGTACTACCTGATCGTCGACATCCACCACCGTCAGCGGGCCACGGCGGCACCCGTACCGCCCATGCCCCCGTACGGCCCGCCGCAGCCCGTGCAGATGCCGACGCAGCCGACGCAGCCGACGCAGCCGTACGGATACGGCCCGCCCGCCACACCCCCCACGCCCCCGGCGCAGCCCCAGCCCCAGCCGCCCCGTATCGACCAGGTGCGCGCCGAGCTCGACGAGCTCAGCCAACTGCTCCGCAGGGACCCCCGCGACCCGCGGAACCCCGAAGGAGACAGCCGGTGAGCGGGCGGATCATCGCCGACCGGTACGAACTGTCCACCGTCATCGGCCAGGGCGGCATGGGCCAGGTCTGGACGGCCTACGACGGCCGCCTCGACCGCCGCGTCGCCGTCAAGCTGCTGCGCCCCGACCACATGGCCGCCGCCACCGCCGCCGAGGAGATGCGCCGCCGCTTCGTGCGCGAGTGCCGCGTCACCGCCCAGGTGTCCCACCCCGGCCTGGTCACCGTCCACGACGCGGGCAGCGACGGCGACGACCTGTACCTCGTCATGCAGTACGTCGAGGGCGCCGACCTCGCCGACCACCTCGCCGAGCACGACCCGTACCCCTGGCAGTGGGCCGTCGCCGTCGCCGCCCAACTGTGCGGCGTGCTCGCCGCCGTGCACGCCGTGCCGATCGTCCACCGCGACCTCAAGCCCCGCAACGTCATGGTGAAACCGGACGGCACCCTCACCGTCCTCGACCTCGGCGTCGCCTCCGTCATCGACACCGACACCACCCGCCTCACCCACACCGGCTCGCCCGTCGGCAGCCCCGCCTACATGGCGCCCGAACAGGCCATGGGCGGCGCCGTCGGCCCGTACACCGACCTGTACGCCCTCGGTGTCCTCCTCCACGAACTCCTCAGCGGCAACGTGCCCTTCGCCGGTTCCACCGCCCTCGGCGTCCTCCACCGCCACCTGTACGAGCCGCCGCTGCCCGTGCGCCGCCTGCGCCCCGAGATACCCGAGGCCCTGGAGGCCCTGGTGCTGCGGCTGCTCGCCAAGGACCCACAGCACCGGCCGTCCGGCGCCCAGGAGGTGTACGAGGTCCTCGCGCCGCTGCTGCCCGCGCGCGGCGTCACGGCCGGGCCCCTCGACCCGACGCGCCCCTTCCTGCGCCCGTACGCGCCCTGGCCGGACCGCGCCGCCGCACCCCCGCCCCCACCGCGCCCGCCGGTCGCGCCGGTCGCGACGACCGCCGCCGGGCGGCCCGACGTCGCCGCCGCGGTCGACGAGGTGAAGCGGCTCCTCGGCGAGGGCGGCATCACCCAGGCCGTGGACATCCTCGGCGGCATCCTCCCCGCGGCCGCCGCCGAGCACGGCGAGCACTCCCCGGTCGTCCGGATCCTGCGCAAGCAGTACGCGACGACCCTGATGGACGACGGCCAGTACCGCCGCGCCCTGCCCGAGCTGCGGCGCCTCGCGGACGACCGGACGGCCGAGGCGGGCCCGGCCGACCCGCAGACGCTCCAGTTCCGGTACGACGCCGCGCTCTGCCTGGAACAGCTCGGCGAGACGGCGGCCGCCCTCGCCGAGTACCGCGCGCTCCTGCCGTACTACGAGAACGGCGGCACGACCGCAGCCACCGCGCCCGACCCCGGCCGCGCCTTCGACCTGCGCCACCGCATCGGCCACCTGCTGCTGGCGATGGGCGACCACTCGGCTGCCTACCAGCAGCTGCAGAGCCTGCTGTACGACACGGAGCGGGTCTACGGGCCGTACCACCCGCAGGCGGCGGAGCTGCGGCGCGCACTGGAACGCCAGCAGCAGATGCGCACCCTCTAGAGCGCAGGTTCCGGCGAGCGCCTGTCCGCCTGAGCCGCCGTTACGCCTCGGCCGCCCGGCAGTACACGGAGTCCGCCACCCGGCCCAGGCCCGTGAGCCCCGCCGGGCGGGGCGGGCCGCCGGCGGTCGTGACCACGACGGCGCCCGGTGCGGCGAGCTCCCGCACCGCCGCCAGGTCATGGCCGCCGTCGACGACGATCACGCCGTAGCGCCGGTCGCCGACCGCGTCCCGTACGCACGCCTCCGCGAAGGAGCCGCGCACCAGCCGTGCCGCGTCGTCCGCCGGGCGCCCGCCGCCGAGCGCCAGGTTGCCGCGTACGACGTCCTCGCGGGCGGGGGAGCCGTCCAGCGGGTCGACGACCGTCAGCCGCGCGTCGAGGCCGCCGCGCTGGAGCATGCGCCGCAGCGCCGCCGCGAACAGGCCGTGCCGGGTGCCGATTTCCAGGACCTCGCCGTTCGGCGGCGCGAGCAGCGGCACGGCCGCGAGCCGTCCGCACACGTCGGACACGGACCCGCCGAGCCCGCCGGCCCCGAGCGCCTCCAGCGCGACCAGGTGGCGGTACGCGACGGTGATGTCGTGCCGCACGCGCTCGCCGCGCTCCCCGGTGACGGCGCCGACCTCGCGCACCAGCGTGTCGACCTGTGTCGCGGTGGGCATCCGGTCGCCGTCCCGCCCGGCCCGGTCGAGGAGCAGCCCGAGCCCGTAGCTCTGCCGCCGCAGGTCCGCCACCTCGTGGTGCAGGGCGTCCAGGTCCGACTGCAACGCGGTCGTGGCACGCTCCAGGCGCTGCTCGACCAGGGCGAACGCGGGCTTCAGCACCCGCTTCGCCAGCCGGTTGCTCAGAAGAGAGGGCATGCGCCGCAAGCTACGCCGCACCGCCCGCGCGCGGGCCACGGGACGGTGCTGCTCCGGTGAAGTCTTGGTGGCGCGCAGCCGACGCCACGCGGCCGCGCCGCCGCAGCCGTACGCGTGCCCGCAGCCGTACGAGCGCCCAGGCCGCCCACACCGCCGCCGCGAGCGAGCCGCCCGCCGCCCCCGCCCGCAGCCCCGGTGGCCGGAAGGCACAGCTGACAGACGTCTGACCGGCCCTCACCGGTACGGCGACCAGGCCCAGGTACGAGTCCGCCGGGCGGCCCTCGCACCGCCAGCCCGCGATGCGCGGCGCCGCCAGGACCGCCGTACCGGCGCGGGCACCCGGCGGCAGCTGCGCGCGCACGCCGTCGGGCCTGACGTCGACCACCGCCGCCGCGGTCGCCCGCAGCCGCGCCACGGCGGCCGCCAGCCGCGCCCGGTCCAGGCATCCGACGCTCCCGGACGGCGGCACGGAGCCACGGCCCTCCAGCACCACCCGCGCGCCCGCCGTGCGCTGCGTACCGAGGGGCGCCATCGCCGCGCGCCGCTTGGGCAGTCCGCCGCGCAGCTCGACGGACGGGCCGCCACCCGCGGTGCCGAGCCGTGCCGTCCCGGTGAAGTCGGGCGCCCACACGAAGACGTCGCTGCCGACCGGACACGCGCCGTCCGCGGGGAGGTCGTAGACGCGTGATCCGAGCAGCAGTTCCTGGTTGCGGAACGGCGAGTCCCCGTACCGGAGTTCCCCGCTCCGGGCCCGGACCGTCACCAGCGGAAACACGTCCGTCGTCCGCGGCACGGCGGCATCACGCCACCGCGCGCCCACCCCGAACAGCGCGTCCGTCACCGGGTTGTCCAGGGACTGCACGCTCCGCCCGTTCGACGTCCAGCCGCCGCCGAGCGCCGCCAGCGTGCGCGTCAGCACGGCGGGCGTGTGACTGCT
Organism: Streptomyces sp. NPDC003036; assembly: GCF_040611175.1. Lineage (NCBI taxonomy): Bacteria > Bacillati > Actinomycetota > Actinomycetes > Kitasatosporales > Streptomycetaceae > Streptomyces > Streptomyces sp. NPDC003036. The sequence goes on from NZ_JBEXNO010000025.1 coordinate 91,615, forward strand.
GTAGTACGCGGCGCCCTGCCCGCCGACCAGCAGCGGATCGTTACCGGTCAGCTGCGGCCGCCCCGGGTCGGTGCGGTAGCCCGGCCACCCGTCCCCACCGGCCACCGCCGCCGCCCGCGCCGCGTGCTCGGCGCCCCACGCCGGGTAGTCGTCCAGCCGGGCCGGCCGCTCCCGGTCGGCGTACGCCGTGGTGGCCGCCGCCTGCACGGCCAGCGCGCCCGCCAGCAGCCCGGCGCCGACGACCGCGCGCCGAGGCCGGCGGCGTACGACGGCCACCGCGCCCACCGAGGCCGCCAGCCCGCCCGCGCACAGCGCGTACGACCACACCGTCGCCAGGCCCCCGAACGCCGCGCCCGCCGCCACCACGCCCAGGACCAGCGTCCCGCCCAGCAGCGCCCGCCGCCCGGGCCAGCCGTACGACACGGCCGTCCACGCCGCGATGACGACCACCCCGGCGAACACGAACGTCTGGCGGTACGGACTGCCGTTGGGCGTGGCGAAGACGTGCCACACCAGGTGCGTGGGCTCCCACTGCGAGGACAGCAGGACCCCCGCCACCAGCCCGGAGAACACCCACCGTTCCCGCACCGGCACCTTGCGGTGGAACGGCAGGGCCGCCGCGAGCAACAGCGCGCCCGTCCCGACGAAGAGGGCCGGGGTGAAGAAGCCGTACGTCGCCGGGAGCGTCCGCGCCGCCACCTCCGCCCACCCGGCCGCCCGGAACTCCCGCGTCCAACCCGGATACGCGTGCCGCGACCCCAGGAACACCGGCACCAGCACCGGCGCCGCCAGCCCGACCCCCAGCAGCACGGTCCCGGCCGCCCGGCCCAGCACCCGCCATCCGCCCACGCCACCCACCCCGCGCGCCAGCAGGACCAGCGCGGCACCCAGCGTGGCCATGTACGCGGTGTAGAAGTTCGCCACCCACACCACCGCCACCACCGCCGGGCCCAGCAGCGGGCGCCGTCCCGTACGGACCCACTCGCCCACCAGGCACAGCAGCGGGAAGCCGATCAGCCCGTCCAGCCACATCGGGTTGTACGACGCTTCGACGACGGCCCAGCCGCACAGCCCGTACGACGCGCCGAGCACCGCCGCGCCCCACCAGGGGCTGGAGGCGGAGGCGGGGCCGGGGGCGCGCTGCGCGCGCAGCAGGACGGCCATGGCGCCCGCGGCGACCGCCGTCTTCAGGACCGTGATCACGTACACCGCGAGGTCGATCTCGTCGCGCGGGAAGAGCCCGACGAGCGGCGCGAAGGGGCTCGACAGATAGGTCCCGAAGTCCGGAAGGAAGGCGGTGCCGTACCCCGACTGCCAGTTCAACAGCAGCCCCCCGTCCGCCCGCCCGTGCAGCAGGTCCCACAGGTGGGCGTGGAACGGCACGAACTGGTTGCCGAGGTCGTTGACGGCGCGCGTACGCGGCCCGAAGGGGAAGGTACGGGCGACGGCGTCACCGGCGCAGACCGCGAGCACGGTGAGCAGCCCGGCGAACACACCGGCCCGGAAAGCGTCTCTCTGCATGATGGCCTGCATGATGGCGCCGAATATGCCAGCGCTCCGCCCCCGAATAGTGGGCCTCGTACGCCAGTTCATTCAATGGTCGCCGGGCCGCCATGTGCGTCGCCCGCCGGTGACACGCGCGTCCGTTGTCGTACTTCCGTGCTGATCTCGATTGTCGTGCCGTGCTTCAACGAAGAGGAGATCATCGGCCGCTTCCACGCCCGCGTGACCACGGAACTCGAACGCCTCGCAGCGGAAACCGGGACGGACTTCGAGCTGGTCTACGTCGACGACGGAAGCCACGACCGTACGCTCCCGCTGCTGGAGGAGATGGCGGCCCGCGACCCACGCTCCCGTACGCACTACGTCTCCTTCAGCCGGAACTTCGGCAAGGAGGCCGCCATGCTGGCCGGCCTGCGCCACGCGACCGGGGACGCCGTCGTCCTCATGGACGCCGACCTCCAGCACCCGCCCGAGCTGCTGCGCCGCATGCTGGAGCTGCACGGCGAGGGCTTCGACCAGGTCGTCTGCCGCCGCACCCGCACGGGCGACCGCGTCACCCGGACCCTCGCCGCCCGCGCCTACTACCGGCTGATCAACCGCCTCGTCGACGTCGAGCTCGTCGACGGCGTCGGCGACTTCCGCCTCCTGTCGCGGCGCACCGTCGACGCCGTCCTGGAGCTCACCGAGTACAACCGCTTCTCCAAGGGCCTCTTCGCCTGGGTCGGCTTCCGCACGACGACGCTCGCGTACGAGAACGCGGCGCGCGAGCGGGGCCGCTCCAAGTGGACCTTCCGCAAGCTGCTCAACTACGGCCTCGACGGTCTGCTCTCCTTCAACGACCGCCCGCTGCGGGCCGCCCTCCACCTCGGCCTGCTGCTCGTCTCCGTCGCCGCCGCGTACGCCGCCTGGATCGTCGGCGCGGCCCTCGTGAACGGCGTCGACACCCCTGGTTACGTCACCCTCCTGGTCACGGTGACGGCGCTCGCGGGGGTCCAGATGGTGATGCTGGGGGTCGTCGGGGAGTATGTGGGGCGTATCTACTACGAGGTGAAGCGCCGCCCGCACTTCCTGGTGAAGGCGTCGAACACCGCCGCGCCGCCACCCCGGCGGCCGCACCGTCCAGACCAGCCAGGGGAGCTCGTACGCCGATGACCGTCCAGGGCCGGATGGGCAGGATCAGGGGCCAGATCGTCAGGTTCGCGCTCGTGGGCGTGGTGAACACCGCCACGTACTACGGCTTCTACTTGCTGTTCCTGTCCCTGAGCCTGCCCTACGTGGCCGCGCACGTCGTCGCCTTCCTCCTCTCCATGACCGGCTCCTTCTTCCTGAACTGCCACTTCACCTACCGCACCCGTCCGACCTGGCGGAAGTTCCTGCTGTTCCCGCTCACCAACGCCGCCAACTTCGTCATCACGACGAGCGGCGTCTGGCTCCTGGTCGACGTGGCTGGCCTCTCCAGCCGCTACGCTCCGCTCCTCGCCGCGGCGGCGGCGATCCCGATCACCTTCGTCGTCTCGCGGACGATCATGCTGCGGCACGAGCCGCCGAGCGCCCTTCCGGCGGAGCGAGCCGGGGCGGTGTCCTGCACTCGACATGGCGAGGTATGAGCGAGATCCTGAAGAGGACAACTCGCACCGGTAACCCTCGTGCACAGCAGTGGGCCGCGCACCGCGCAGTCGCCCGGCGACGCGGCAAGAGGGCGGTGCCGCACCCGAAGCGCGGTGCTTCACGGCCGCGGGCGACGGGACCGGGCCGAGCCCGGCCGGCCGCACGCTCCGGTCGTCTCACATCAGCAGACACATCCTCCAAGGCCGCCTGCCGGTAGTCCCGGCCGTGTGCGCGCGATGGGAGACAAACGATGAAGAGAAGGATCATTTCGGTGGCGACAGCGGCATGCTTCCTCACCGGAAGCGTGGGCGTCGGCGCCCTGGCCGCGGAGGCGTCCGCGGCACCGGCCATCACCTGCCAGGTGACCAAGGGAGCGGGCAAGACGTTCGGCGTCTCGGGGAGTGGCTTCCCGGACAACGAGAAGGTGACGGCCACCAACTCCAAGGGCGCCGTGGTGGGCACCACCACCACCCTGCCGGGTGGCGGGTTCGAGTTCACCGGGCTGCCCAACGACACCTACACCGTGACGTCCAAATTCGCCAAAGTGACGTGTGCGAAGGCCAATGTGGCGGACGAGAAGAAGGAGGACAAGAAGAAGGAGGACAAGAAGAAGAAGGAAGACAAGAAGAAGGAAGACAAGAAGGCGAAGGAGCAGTACCGCAAGGGCCACACCGACGGCTTCAACGCCATCAAGAAGAACTGCAACGCCAAGCCGCCGAAGAACATCAAGGCCGTGGACCCGAACTACGAGAAGGGCTACAACGCGGGCGCGAAGCTCGCCGCGGACAAGTTCTGCAAGTAGCGTGCGCAGTCGGTGACATCCGGGCCGGGCGGTGCCACGTGGTCGCCGCCGGTCCGGTCCGTCCGGTCGACCTGCGCCGTGTGCCCCATCGGCCCGCCGGAGATTCCGGCCGGGCCACGCCCGTTCCTCCCGCGCGTATCCCTTTTGCGCGACCGGTGGGCCGGTGAATCGTTGTCCGAAGCGGCCGGAAGAGCCGGCGACGACCGAATCGGCCACGGCAGTGGTGCCGAAGTAGTGGCCCAGACCACGTCCACTGCCTACCATCGATCACCGCAAGGTCGTTCCCGCCCACCCGTCACCCGACCACCACCCCTCAACGAGACGCTTCGCGTCCCACCTGCTGAACCGACCCACGCCGGGAGGCTCCTTTGCACCGCCTGCATCGACGCGCGCTCTCCGTATCCGCCGCCCTGCTGGTCGCAGGGCCGCTGCTCACCGCCTGCGGAAGTGAGGCGCACCCAGGGGCCGCGGCCGTCATCGACGGGCAGCGGATCGAGGTCGCCGCACTCCAGGCGCAGGTCAGGGACGTGCGCAGTGCGCAGGAGGCGTCTCCGCAGGCCGCAGAGCTGATCAAGGCGACCGGCGACCTCAACCGCGAGAAGCTCAACGGGATGATCTTCGACCGGGTGGTGGAGAAGGTCGCCGCCGACCACGGGATCACCGCCAGCCGCAAGGAGCTCCAGGAGACCCGGCGCTCGGCGGCCCGGCAGACCGGCGGCGAGGAGCAGCTCGCCGCGATGCTGCTCCAGCAGCAAGGCGTGGCGCCCGACGAGATCGACGACGTCGTCCGCCGCAACGTCCTCATGAACAAGATCGCCGAGAAGCTCGGGGCCACCAATACGCCCGAGGGGCAGCAGAAGCTCACCGAGGTCTTCGCCGCCGCCTCCAAGGCGCTCGACATCGAGGTGAACCCCCGCTACGGCGCCTGGGACAACGACAAGATCCAACTGGGCGAGTACCGGGCCCCCTGGATCCGGGAGCTCGGCGCCCAGCGGCAGATGTAGGTTCGTGGGGTGAACGCTGACACCCCCGGCCGTATCGTCCTGCTCACCGCCAGCCACCGCGTCGCGCCCGGGCTGCTGTCCTGGCCCGCGTGGCAGACGCTGCACGCCGCCGACCGGGTGCTGTGCGCCGACGCGAACCACCCCCAGCTGCCGTACCTGCGCGAGGCGGGCGTCGCCGTCGAGACCGCCGCGCCCACCGCGCAGGAGCTCGTCGACGCCTGCGCCGGCGGTCGCACGATCGTGGTCCTCCCGTCCGGCGAGGGAGACAGCGCCCTCACGGACGGGCTGGCCCGCATGGCCGGCTCCGGCCGCGTGGCCATGCCGGACCTGGAGCTCCTCCCCGGTTCGTACGACCTGCCGGGAGCCAGGCTGCTGGACCTGGTCGAGGTCATGGACCGCATCCGGCGCGAGTGCCCCTGGTCGTCACGGCAGACCCACGAGGGCCTCGCCAAGTACGGCATCGAGGAGGCGTACGAACTCGTCGAGGCCATCGAGGACGGCGACCGCGACGAGCTGCGCGAAGAGCTCGGAGACGTCCTCCTCCAGGTCGTCTTCCACGCCCGGATCGCGCAGGAGCACGACGAGGAGCCGTTCTCGATCGACGACGTCGCGGGCACCATCGTCGACAAGCTCATCCACCGCCACCCCCACGTCTTCGGCGAGGAGCGCGCCGAGACGCCGGAGGAGGTCAAGGAGCACTGGCTCCGTACGAAGGCGATCGAGAAGCAGCGCGAATCCGTGACCGACGGCGTCCCCCTCGGCCAGCCGGGCCTCGCCCTCGCCGCCAAGCTCGCGAGCCGGGTCCGCAACGCCGGACTGGACGTGCCCCTGCCGTCGGGCGAGGGCATCGGCTACGAGCTGCTCGCCCTCGCGGTCCGCGCCGAGGCCGAGGGCGTCGACCCGGAGGCGGCGCTGCGGGCGGCGGGGCGGGTGTACCGGGACGCGATCCGGGCGGCGGAGGGGCGGTAGCGTTCCCTCACGGGACGGATGGGGCGGGGCGATGGACGAGGAGTCGCGGGCGGCCGAGGCCGCCGCCGTGCGCAACGAGATGTCGGGCGGCATGGCCTCGGCCATCGTGCAGTCCGGCTCGATCGGCACCGTTCACGTCGGCGGCGCCCCGCCGCCGGATCCGTTCCTCTGGCTGCCGGTCCGCGAGACGGACCCCGTGGCGCTGGGCGGGCGGCACTACGACGGCACGTACGTCCTCCGGGACCGCGACGCCGAACTGGCGGAGCTGAGCGGGCTGGTCGTCGTCACCGGCGAGCCGCTGTCCGGCAAGACCACGACCGCGTGGGCGGCGATGGTCCGCGCGCTGCCCGACCACCAGGTGTGCGTCCCGCCGCCGGGCGCCGACCTGCGCGCGCTGGCCCGGCATACCGGTGGCCCCTGGGTGCTGTGGCTCGACGAGCTGGAGAAGCACCTCCACGAGCGGGGCCTCGATGCGGGGCTGCTGGCCCGGCTCACGAGCCTCGGCGTGCCGGTGGTCGCGACGATGTCCGACGAGGCGTACGACGAGCACCGCTTCGGCGCGTCGGCACACGCGCGGGTGCTGAGCCGGGGGCGGACGGTGGAGCTGGGCCTGGAGTGGAGTGAGGGGGAGCTCGGGCGGCTGTGGGAGAGCGATGACGCGGGCCACTGGTTCGCGCTCGAGAGGCGAGGCCGGACCGGCGTGACGCAGTACCTGGGTCTCGGCCCCGACCTGTGGGCAGAGTGGCAGCGCGCTCGCCGTCCGGCCAACCACCCGCGTGGCCACCGGCTGGTGAGGGCGGCCATCGACTTGGTCCGTTGCGGGATCACGGGGCCGCTACCGGTGGAGCTGCTGCGTACGACGCACGAGCTGTACGACTCCGACGCCGCCTCCGGCGGGTCCTTCGAGGACGCCCTCGCCTGGGCGGCCCGGCCCCGACTCGGCATCACGGGCCTGCTTGTCGAGGACCGTGGCGGATGGCGGGCGTACGGCTCGCTGCTCGTGGACGCGACCTGGACGTATGCCCTGCCGCCGGTGCCCGACGCGGTCTGGGGCGCCGCCCTCGCGCACGACCCCAAGGCCGTGACCCCGCAGGCGAGCGTGTACTACCTGGTGAAGGCGGAAGCCGGTGACGCGGAGGCGATGTACCGCCTCGGGCGGCTCATCGACGACGAGGCGTGGCTCCGCAAGGCCGCCGACGCGGGCCACGCGGGCGCCTGCGGCGAGCTGGGCCGGTTGCTCGCCGAACGCGGCGAGGCCCGGGAGGCGGAACCGTACCTGCAGACCGCTGCCGGGGCGGGCGACGCGAAAGCGGCGCTGGAGTTGGGGAAGCTGCTGAGCGACCGGGCGATGCACTGGCTGGGAGTCGCGGCGGATGCCGAGGATCCCGAGGCGGCGCACCGGCTCGCTGACCTCTACTTGGGCATGGGCGAGGACGACAAGGCCTTCAACCTCTACCTGGCGGCGCTCGACCGGGGTGACGAGGGAGTCGCCGGCAGCCTCGGCGTCCTGCACCGCTACCGGGGTGAGGAACTCCTCGCCAGGCTCCTCTTCCGCCGGGCTGTCGACGCCGGGGACACCCAGAGACTGGCGATGCTTGAAGGCGGGGGGCGATCCGAGCGCGTCGCGGAGGAGTACCTCCGGAGCCGTGCCGCTGACCACGGACTGGACGCCGTCCATCTCGGCGTGCTCCTCGAAGAGCGCGGCCACACGCGCGACGCCGGCTTCTGGTACCTGCACGGCTTAACTCTCGGCGACTCCTACGGTGCCTTCCGCCTCGCGTGGCTCCGCGCCAAGGAGGGCAAGCTGGACGAGGCACGCGCATGGATGCGTAAAGCCGCCGAAGCCGGTCACCCCGTGGCCAAGAAGGCCCTCGCCGCCGAGGCGGACGGGGCGGATACCGTCGAGGGGTGAACGCCCCGAACCACGCGAACCCCGCCCCCGAGCTCTTCACCTGGGAGTTCGCCACCGACCCCTACCCCGCCTACGCCTGGCTCCGCGAGCACGCCCCCGTGCACCGCACCAAGCTGCCCAGTGGGGTCGAGGCGTGGCTGGTCACCCGGTACGCGGACGCGCGGCAGGCGCTCGCCGATCAGCGGCTCAGCAAGAATCCGGCGCATCATGACGAGCCCGCGCACGCCAAGGGGAAGACCGGCATTCCGGGGGAGCGGAAGGCGGAGCTGATGACGCACCTGCTGAACATCGACCCGCCGGACCACACGCGGCTGCGCCGGCTCGTCTCGAAGGCGTTCACGCCGCGCCGGGTGGCGGAGTTCGCGCCGCGGGTGCAGGAGCTGACGGACCGCTTGATCGACAACTTCGCTACAAAAGGGAGCGCCGACCTCATCCACGAGTTCGCGTTCCCGCTCCCCATTTACGCCATTTGCGACATGCTCGGCGTCCCGCCCGAGGACCAGGACGACTTCCGGGACTGGGCCGGGATGATGATCCGGCACGGCGGCGGGCCGCGCGGTGGGGTCGCGCGGTCGGTGAAGAAGATGCGGGGCTATCTGGCCGAGCTCATTCACCGCAAGCGCGAGGACCTCGGGGACGACCTCATCTCGGGGCTCATCCGGGCGAGCGACCACGGCGAGCACCTCACCGAGAACGAAGCCGCGGCGATGGCCTTCATCCTCCTCTTCGCCGGGTTCGAGACCACGGTCAACCTCATCGGCAACGGCGTGTACGCCCTGCTGCGCAACCCCGGCGAGCGCGCCCGGCTCCAGGAGTCCCTCGCCGCCGGCGAGCACGGGCTGCTGGAGACCGGGGTCGAGGAGCTGCTGCGGTACGACGGGCCCGTGGAGCTCGCCACGTGGCGGTTCGCCACGGAGGAGCTCACCATCGGCGGGGAGCGCATCGCGGCGGGCGATCCGGTGCTGGTGGTGCTCGCGGCCGCCGACCGGGACCCGGAGCGGTTCGCGGAGCCCGACACCCTGGACCTGGCGCGGCGCGACAACCAGCACCTGGGGTACGGGCACGGCATCCACTACTGCCTCGGCGCGCCGCTCGCCCGCCTCGAAGGGCAGACCGCGCTGGCGACGCTGCTGACCCGGTTGCCGGACCTCCGGCTCGCGGTGGATCCTGCCGATTTGCGGTGGCGCGGGGGGCTGATTATGCGTGGACTGCGCACGCTCCCGGTCGAGTTCACCCCCTTTGGGAGGGGTCCCAGCGGGGCACCGGAAATGACGATCCGTCAGTAATGTGATCTTCGCGTAATCTCCCCTGCATCGACTTGTGACTGACGTTCGAATGCCGCTACGTTCACCGTCACCTCAGCAGTCACGCGAAAGGCACACCGCATGCGCTCCGGGAACGGCAGGCACCGTCGACCCCGTCAGGCCCCCGCCATCGTTGTCGCGGCAGGGGTGACCGGATCCGCCATCGCCCTTCCGCTGCTCGGCGCCGGCTCCGCGTCGGCCGTCGACGCCCACACGTGGGACCGGGTCGCCGAGTGCGAGTCCGGCGGCGCGTGGAGCGCCGACATGGGCAACGGCTTCTACGGCGGACTCCAGCTCTCGCAGGAGACCTGGGACGCGTACGGCGGCAAGCAGTACGCCCTGCGCCCCGACCTCGCCAGCCGCGCCCAGCAGATAGCCGTCGCGGAGCAGGTCTACGCCGCGACAGGCGTCAAGACCTGGGAGACCTGCGCCCCCATCGTGGGCCTGGGCGGCGCCACCGGGGCGAAGCCGGACGCCACGCCCGACGCGTCCTCCGGCACCGCGACGCCCGAGGCCGCCCCGGACGCCGCTCCCGGCGCGTCCGCTCCGGCCGACGCCGGCCAGCCGGTGGAGCCCACCGAGCCGGTGACCCCCGCCGACCCGGTCGAGAGCCTCCTGCCGGCCGAGCCCGCCGCGCCCACCACGCCGGACGCCGCGCCGGAGACGTCGGCCCCGGCCGCCCCGCCCGTCCCCGGCAACGGCAAGCACCGCGGCGCGCCCGACCCGGCGGAGCCCCCGGCGGCGACGGACCCGACCGCGACCGACCCGGCCGCGCCGGAGGCCGAGAACCCCACGAGCGCCGACAATTCGGTCAGCGGGCGCGAAACGGACGGCCACACCTCGCGAGGTGACGGCGCGACACGCGACCTGGCGGACGCCCAGCCGGGCGCGTACACCGTCCGCCCCGGCGACAGCCTCTCCGCCATCGCCGCGGCGAAGGACCTCGAAGGCGGCTGGACCGCCCTCTATGACGCCAACCGCCAGACCGTGGGCGCCGATCCGGACCTCATCCTGCCCGGCCAGAGCCTCGATCTGGCCCCCGCGCAGCGCTAGGTGGCGGGGGTGTTGGTACCCCTATGTCCGGGTCTGCGTCAGTGAGACATGAGTCTCTTTGTGCCAACTGGCGCCTCACGAACGCACGATGTGTCCGATCCGCCCCTCACCTGCGCAAACGTCCGTCAAGCGCAGGGCGGTAGGGGCGGATTGACCCGGATGTCCGTCTTTGAACTTCACCGGGCTCTGTGATTACGGTCTTCATCGCTCGCCATCGCGGGCCCCTTCGACCGGTACGCCGAATCCTGCCGCCGGACGCAAGGGAACAGTCGTCGCGTCATGCGCCGAAGGCAGGAGCGGGGGACCCAAGGTAGGTGCCGGCCCCCGGCCGTCGAAGGACGGTCCGTGAGCCGGCTTGGGGTGAGGCCGCGCGAGTCGCGCGGCGGGGCAGCTCATCAGCCCTAACCCGACAGCTCACCTCGCAGGCGTCGGTGAGGAGAATCTCCATGCTGTTTTCCAGCAAGGTTTCCGGCAAGGCCAAGCACCGTCGCCCGTCCAAGGCGGTCCGTTTCGCCGCGTTCGCCGGCATCACCGGCGTCGCCGTGGCCGCCCCGCTGATGGGCGCCACCTCCGCCTCGGCGGCCACCTCCGCCGAGTGGGACAAGGTCGCCCAGTGCGAGTCCGGCGGCAACTGGTCCATCAACACCGGCAACGGCTACTACGGCGGCCTGCAGTTCTCGGCCTCCACCTGGGCCGCGTACGGCGGCACCGCGTACGCCGCCACCGCCGACCAGGCCAGCAAGGCGCAGCAGATCGAGATCGCCGAGAAGGTCCTGGACGGCCAGGGCAAGGGCGCGTGGCCGGTGTGCGGCGTGGGCCTGTCCAACGCCGCGTACGACGGCGGCGCCGCCGAGCGCACGGCCGAGCAGCCCACCACCCGCAGCGAGCAGCGCACCGCGCCGAAGGCCGCGCCCAAGGCCGGGGAGGCCCCCAAGGCCGCGCCCAAGGCCGAGGCGAAGAAGACCGTCACCACCCCGACCGGCAAGAAGGTCGCCAAGGGCGACGGCGAGTACAAGGTGAAGGCCGGCGACACCCTCAGCACCATCGCCGAGGCGGAGAACGTCGAAGGCGGCTGGCAGAAGCTCTTCGAGCTGAACAAGGACATCGTCGAGGACGCCGACCTCATCTACCCGGGCCAGCAGCTCCACCTGAGCTGACCCCCCGACGGCCCCGGCCCGAGTCGCCCATGCGGCGGCGGGCCGGGGCCTTCGCGGTTACCGGCAGGTAAACCTTGTGGGCTTTTGCCCCGTAAACAGGGCCCTTGGGTCGTTTTTCGTCCCACGAGGCGGGCGTCGGCTGGCCCCGGCCCCCCGGCCGGATAGGCTCTTGTCGCACGGCGCAAGGCCAAAGAGACCCTGCACCCTGCACCGCTCGCGTCACACATTGCGTCACATCCCAGAAGGAGATGCTCGTGCCGTCCATCGACGTCGTCGTAGCCCGGGAAATCCTGGACTCCCGAGGCAACCCCACGGTCGAGGTCGAGGTCGGCCTCGACGACGGCAGCACCGGCCGTGCTGCCGTCCCGTCCGGTGCCTCCACCGGTGCGTTCGAGGCCCTCGAGCTCCGCGACGGTGACAAGGACCGCTACCTCGGCAAGGGTGTCGAGAAGGCCGTCCTCGCCGTCATCGAGCAGATCGGCCCGGAGCTCGTCGGCTACGACGCCACGGAGCAGCGGCTGATCGACCAGGCGATGTTCGACCTGGACGCCACGCCCGACAAGTCGTCGCTCGGCGCCAACGCCATCCTCGGCGTCTCCCTCGCCGTCGCGCACGCCGCCTCCGAGGCGTCCGACCTGCCGCTCTTCCGCTACCTGGGCGGCCCGAACGCGCACCTGCTGCCCGTTCCGATGATGAACATCCTGAACGGCGGCTCGCACGCCGACTCCAACGTGGACATCCAGGAGTTCATGATCGCCCCGATCGGCGCGGAGTCCTTCTCCGAGGCGCTGCGCTGGGGCGCCGAGGTCTACCACACCCTGAAGAAGGTCCTGAAGGACAAGGGCCTGTCCACGGGTCTGGGCGACGAGGGCGGCTTCGCCCCGAACCTCGACTCCAACCGCGCCGCCCTCGACCTCATCCTCGAGGCCATCAAGCAGGCCGGCTACACCCCGGGCAAGGACATCGCGCTGGCGCTCGACGTCGCCGCGTCCGAGTTCTACAAGGACGGCGCGTACGAGTTCGAGGGCAAGTCCCGCTCGGCCGCCGAGATGACCGACTACTACGCCGAGCTCGTCGAGGCGTACCCGCTGGTCTCCATCGAGGACCCGCTGTTCGAGGACGACTGGGACGGCTGGAAGACCATCACCGAGAAGCTGGGCGCCAAGGTGCAGCTGGTCGGCGACGACCTGTTCGTCACCAACCCGGAGCGCCTGGCCCGCGGTATCGAGGAGGGCGCCGCCAACGCGCTGCTCGTCAAGGTCAACCAGATCGGCTCGCTGACCGAGACCCTCGACGCCGTCGAGCTGGCCCAGCGCAACGGCTTCAAGTGCATGATGTCCCACCGCTCCGGCGAGACCGAGGACGTCACCATCGCCGACCTGGCCGTCGCCACCAACTGCGGCCAGATCAAGACCGGCGCCCCGGCCCGCTCCGAGCGCGTCGCCAAGTACAACCAGCTGCTGCGCATCGAGGAGATCCTCGACGACGCAGCGGTGTACGCGGGCCGCAGCGCCTTCCCGCGCTTCCGCTTCTCGGGCGAGTAAGGCCGATAGGCCCTCAGTAGCCCGGTTACGTACGTCCCCGGCCGCGGTCCCGTACCGTGTCCGGGGACGTACGTACGTAACGGGGTGCAGGGGAGGAGCGAGGATGGCCCGGGACCGGTTCTCCACCGCGACCAGGCTGCGGCTGCTCGGGGAGCAGACCGCCGCCCGCGTGTACCGCTCCCAGACCCGCCGTCAGGAACGCTCCCGGCTCACCGGCCGCGCGGCCTTCCTCGCGCTCGTGGTCTGCTCGATGGTGGTGGCCCTGGCGTACCCGATGCGCCAGTGGGTCTCCCAGCAGAGCGAGATCGCCGAGCAGGAGCGGCTGGCGGCCGAGGCGGCCGAGCGCGTCGAGCGGCTGCGCGACGAGAAGGCTCGGCTCCAGGACGACGCGTACATCAGGCGCCTCGCCCGCGAACACCTGCACTACGTCCGCCCGGGGGAGACCGGTTACACGGTCATCGACCCCGACGCGGTGCGCCAGCGCCGCAGCGACCAGGGCGCGGCCGACCGCCCCTGGTACTCCAACCTCTGGGACGGCGTGGACACCGCCGACCGCACCGACCCCGCCACCCGCACCGATCGCACCGACCGCAAGTAGAACCCAAGGCAGGCATGGACACGCCCCCTCCGCAGACCGAACGCACCGAGCCCACCGAGGCGGACGTCGCGGCGTTCGAGGAACAGCTCGGCCGCCCGCCGCGCGGGCTGCGCGCCATCGCGCACCGCTGCCCGTGCGGCAACCCCGACGTGGTGGAGACCGCGCCCCGGCTGCCGGACGGCACGCCGTTCCCGACGACGTACTACCTCACCTGCCCGCGCGCGAACTCCGCGATCGGCACGCTGGAGGCGAACGGCGTCATGAAGGAGATGACCGACCGGCTGCAGTCCGACCCCGAGCTGGCGGCCGCCTACCGGGCCGCGCACGAGGACTACATCGCGCGCCGCGACGCCATCGAGGTCCTGGAGGGCTTCCCGAGCGCGGGCGGCATGCCGGACCGGGTGAAGTGCCTGCACGTGCTCGTCGCCCACTCCCTCGTGGCCGGCCCGGGTGTGAACCCGCTGGGTGACGAGGCGCTGGCGATGCTGCCGGAGTGGTGGGCCAAGGGCCCGTGCGTCGGCGCTCACCGGGAGGACGCGCAGTGACGACCCGGGTCGCCGCCATCGACTGCGGTACGAACTCGATCCGCCTGCTCGTCGCCGACGTCGACCCGACGACCGGCCAGGTCACCGACCTGGACCGGCGGATGACGATCGTCCGACTCGGCCAGGGCGTCGACCGGACCGGCCGGCTCGCCCCCGAGGCGCTGGAGCGCACCTTCGCCGCGTGCCGCGAGTACGCCGGCGTCATCAAGGAGTACGGCGCCGAGAGGCTGCGTTTCGTGGCCACCTCGGCCTCGCGCGACGCCGAGAACCGGGACGACTTCGTCCGGGGCGTGCGGGAGATCCTGGGCGTGGAGCCCGAGGTCGTCACCGGTGACCAGGAGGCGGAGTTCTCCTTCGTCGGCGCGACGAAGGAACTGCCCGACACCGGGCAGGAGTACCTGGTCGTGGACATCGGCGGCGGCTCCACCGAGTTCGTGGTCGGCCGCTCGCACGCGCGTGCGGCCCGCTCCGTCGACATCGGCTGCGTACGGCTGACCGAGCGTCATGTGCGCAGCGACCCGCCCTCGGAGGCGGAGATCGCGGCGATCCGGGCGGACGTCGAAGCGGCCCTGGACCTCGCGGAGGAGACCGTTCCGCTGCGTGAGGCCGGGACGCTGGTCGGGCTGGCCGGGTCGGTCACCACGGTGGCCGCGATCGCGCTGGGGCTGGAGGAGTACGACTCGGCGGCGATCCACCGCTCCCGCGTCTCCTACGAGCAGGTCGCGGAGGTCACCGGGCGCCTGGTCGCCTCCACCCACGACGAGCGGTCCGCGATCGCGGTGATGCACCCCGGCCGGGTGGACGTCATCGCCGCCGGGGCGCTGGTGCTGCTGGCCGTCATGGACCGGATCGGGGCGCGGGAGGTCGTGGTCTCCGAACACGACATTCTGGACGGAATCGCCCTCTCGCTGGTCTGACGCGGGGCCGTCGGTCACCCGGTCGGAAGTCGCGCCGGACAGCCCGTCGGGAAAGTTCGTGAAGTTCTTCACAAGGAAAAGGGCCCCGAGGGGGGTCGTGGGGGCGTTTCGGGGCCTCCGAGGACCCCTTCGGGGCCCTTTCTCGCGCCCGCGAGGGGCACCTCGCCTATGTTTCGCAGGTGTGAACTCCGGTGTGGTCCACCGTTGCAAGGTGCTCTCTGTCCCAGTTCAACGGGGGTGAACAACGTCTTCGCTTACACCCCGGTTCCCCTCCGGCGCCATGACCTCGGTCACGTGGGCGGCGGAGTGTAGCAGAGGTCCCCCGGAAGCTTGTGAAGGGGCGCACGAGCGACCCCCCTCCGGCGGGTGGATACTCGATGGCATGAGCACCACGGAGCGTCCCAGGATCCTCGTAGTAGGCGGTGGGTACGTAGGCCTGTACGCAGCTCGGCGCATTCTCAAGAAGATGCGCTACGGCGAGGCGACCGTCACGGTCGTCGACCCCCGGTCGTACATGACCTACCAGCCCTTCCTGCCCGAAGCCGCCGCCGGCAGCATCTCGCCGCGGCACGTCGTCGTCCCGCTGCGACGCGTGCTGCCCAAGGCCGAGGTACTCACCGGCCGGGTCACCAGCATCGACCAGGACCGCAAGGTCGCCACGGTCTCGCCGCTCGTCGGTGAGGCGTACGAGCTGCCGTTCGACTACCTGGTCATCGCGCTCGGCGCGGTCTCCCGGACCTTCCCGATCCCCGGCCTCGCCGAGCAGGGCATCGGAATGAAGGGCATCGAGGAGGCCATCGGCCTGCGCAACCACGTCCTCGAGCAGCTCGACAAGGCCGACTCGACGACCGACGAGGAGGTCCGCCGCAAGGCGCTGACCTTCGTCTTCGTGGGCGGCGGCTTCGCCGGCGCGGAGACCATCGGCGAGGTCGAGGACCTGGCGCGCGACGCCGCGAAGTACTACAAGAACGTGAAGCGCGAGGACATGCGCTTCATCCTGGTGGACGCCGCCGACAAGATCCTCCCGGAGGTCGGCCCGAAGCTCGGCCAGTACGGCAAGGAGCACCTGGAGAGCCGTGGGGTGGAGATCTACCTCAACACCTCCATGGACTCCTGCGTCGACGGCCACGTGGTGCTGAAGAACGGCCTGGAGGTCGACTCCAACACCATCGTCTGGACCGCCGGTGTGAAGCCGAACCCGGTCCTCTCCCGCTACGGCCTGCCGCTGGGCCCGCGCGGCCACGTCGACACCGACGTCACGCTGCAGGTCAAGGGCACGGACTACATCTGGGCCGCCGGCGACAACGCCCAGGTCCCGGACCTCGTCGGCCGCAAGGCCGGCAACCAGAACGCCTGGTGCCCGCCGAACGCCCAGCACGCGCTGCGCCAGGCCCGCGTCCTCGGCGACAACGTGATCTCCGGCATGCGGGGCTTCCCGCAGAAGGAGTACAGCCACGCCAACAAGGGTGCGGTCGCCGGTCTCGGCCTGCACAAGGGCGTCGCGATGATCGTCATGGGCAAGATGAAGATCCGCCTCAAGGGCCGTCTCGCCTGGTACATGCACCGCGGCTACCACGGCATGGCCATGCCGACCTGGAACCGCAAGATCCGCGTCTTCGCGGACTGGACGCTCGCGATGTTCCTCAAGCGCGAGGTCGTCTCGCTCGGCGCGATCGAGTCGCCGCGCGAGGAGTTCTACGAGGCGGCCAAGCCGGCGCCGCAGGCCTCCTCCTCGGCGACGCCGCCGCAGAAGGCCAAGGCCTCCTGACGCACGCTCAGCGCTGAGCCGGACCGGCCGTACGTCCGGCTCCCGAGGGGCCGCCCGCCATCCGTGGTGCGGGCGGCCCCTTCGTGCTGTCCAGGGGGCCGCCCACCGCGGGTTTTTGCCCTTCCATTGCGTCGTTCCGGGACTGCATCCCGTCGCTGTCGGTGTTTACGTGGTGACGAGCATTTCTGGGATCGAACGTCACGGAGGTGTGCACCATGGCCGACGCCGCGTCGCGGCTCACCACTCTCGCCGAGGACCTGCTCGGGGTTCCCCTGCCCGTCCGGATCCGGGCCTGGGACGGGAGCGAGGCGGGCCCTCCGGGCGACGCCCCGGTGCTCGTTCTCCGCAGCCGCCGGGCCCTGCGGCGGCTGCTGTGGAAGCCGGGGGAGCTGGGCCTGGCACGGGCGTGGGTGGCCGGGGAGATCGACGTCGACGGAGATCTGTACGAGGCCCTCGACCGGCTCGCCGGCTTCATCTGGGAGCGCGGCGCCGACGCGAAGGACACCGTCCACGCCGTGCGCGACCCGCGGGTGCGGGCGGCGGTCCGCGGGCTGGTGAAGATCGCCGGGCCCTGGCCGCCGCCCCCGCCGCCCGCCGAGGAGGTCCGGCGGCGCACCGGGCCGCTGCACA
>NZ_JBEXNO010000026.1:0-105172 GCF_040611175.1 Streptomyces sp. NPDC003036
CTAAGCTGTTTCTCTTCCTCCGGCGGGGCTCCCATCCCAAACACTCCCCCCGGTGTTGTTTTTAGTTCCCGCCCCCCCCCCCGGGGGGGGGGCCCCCCCCCCCCCCCCCCCCACCACCCCGTTCCCCGGGCTTCCGGGCTGAAAAGGAACCGATCGCCCTCATGTCCTCCGCCACTTCCATCCCCGAACCGGACCAGAGCCTGCCCAGCACGTCGGCCGGTTCCCATGTCGACGACGGCCGTGAGCAGAGCCGCAACTCGGTGCCAGGCGGAGCAAGTTATCGGCCAAGACACTCTTCCCCGTCGGGGAAGCGCGTCATGGCCAATCCCGCCCCGGAGGTGGCGGGAGCGGTCCAGCACCGGGGGGTGCTGGACCGTGAGGCAGCGACCGAGGGCGGATCGCAGCCGGTGAAGCTCTCGACCCGCCGCAAGCGCCGTACCGCGAAGACCACTTCGCGCAAGCGCTCGCCGAAGACCGACGCCGACAAGCGCGTCCACGTGTGCAGCGTCCGTCTCAACGACGACGAGAAGCAACGCCTCACCGAAGCTGCCGCCGCGGCCCGTACCAGCCTGCCGGCCTTCCTCGCTCGCAGCGGCCTCGCCGCCGCCCGCGACGCCGACGGTGCCGCCGGCGCCATCGCCGGCGGGCGACAGCTGATCTCCGAGATGTTCGCCGCCCGCCGGCACCTCGGGCACGTCGGCAACAACCTCAACCAGGTGGCGCGGGCCATCAACTCCGGCGACCGCCCCACTGACGCGCACCTCGACGCCGTGCTCGCCGCCGTACGGCGTGCGACCGAGCGGGTCCAGGCCGCCACCGACAAGCTCCTCGAACACCGCTAGGAACATGGTCCCGAAGATCCACAAGCGCGGGAAGCGCACCATCGGCCTGCTGTACTACCTGTACGGTCCTGACAAGGCCGAGGAACACATCGACCCGCACCTCGTGGCCTCTTGGGACCACGCCGCCCCCGACCCCGGGCGCGACCCCGAGGCCACGTACAAGCAGCTCCAGCAGCTCCTCGACCAGCCCCTGGCTCTCCTCGACGAGAAGCAGCGGGCGAAGAAGCACGTATGGCACCTGTCCGTGCGCAACGGCCCGACCGACCGGATCCTGTCCGACGCCGAATGGGGCGACGTCGCCCGCCGAATGGTGGCCGCCGCCGGGATCGACGACCCCGACCAGGGCACCGGCTGCCGCTGGGTCGCCGTACGGCACGCCGACGACCACATCCACATCCTCGCCACCCTCGCCCGCGAAGACGGCTACCGGCCCGACCTCGACCACGACGCCACCCGCGTCCAGGCCGAAGCCCGCCTCCTGGAGCAGGAACTCGGACTGCGCCGTCTCAAGCCCGGCGACGGCACCGCTGCTCAGCGCCCCACCACCGCCGAGCGGCACAAGGCGGCTCGCCAGGGCCGCGAGCGCACCGCTCGCGAGGAACTCCGTGAGACCGTCCGGCGGGCCGTGGCCGGCGCCCAGGGCGAGGAGGAGTTCTTCGGCCGCCTGGCCGCCGCCGGCCTTCTGGTGCAGAAGCGCGTCGCACCCTCCGGCGACCTCCTCGGCTACAAGGTCGCCCTACCCGACGACCGCAACAAGGACGGCCAACCCGTGTACTACCCCGGCGCCCGCCTCGCCCCCGACCTGTCGCTGCCGCGCATCCGCGAACGCTGGGCCGGCGACGGCATCCAAGAGGGAGCCATCCTCGAGTCTCCGAAGGTGGTCTCGACAGCTCCCTCTGCCGCGCGCCGGCGGACGGCCGCAGCGACCTGGGAGGCGATCCTCGTCATCGAGCACGGCGAGGACGCCGTGGCCGCCGCGCACATCGCCGCGGCCGGCGAGGTCCTCGACGCGCTCGCCAAGACCTCGGCCGCCCACACCCGCTACGAACTGAGAGAAGCCGCCTCGGCGTTCGAGCGGGCCTCCCGCTCGCACGTACGTGCCGTACGCGGGCACGACCGGGCCCTACGACGGGCAGCCCGTGACCTTGTCCATGGCGGGCCGGCGCTCGGCCGCGGCGAGGACGGCGCGACCACAGCCATGGCCATCGACATGCTGTTCTTCCTGATCGTCGCCGCCGCACACTGGCACGCGAAGAAGGACCACGCACAGCAGGCCGAAGCAGCCCGCCGCGCCGCCGAGCACCTGCGCCTCGCCTACCGCGCCGCCGCCGAACAACCGCTCGCGGTACTCCACCAGCGTGGCTTGCACCTCGCCCGCCCCCTGCTGCAGCGACAGGCCGACACCGTGCGCGCGGCGATCCCCAAGCTGGCCGCGCAGGTCCTGGCCGAGCCCGGGTGGCCGGCCCTCGCCGCAACGCTCGCCGATGCCGAGGCCGCCGGCCACGACCCCGCCGCCCTGCTCGCCGACGCCGCCGAGCGCCGGGAACTGGGCACAGCCGAGTCGATCAGCGACGTCCTCGTGTGGCGTCTGCGCCGCGCGGCAGACCTCCCCGCCGACGCGACCAGTACGCCCTCCGCAGCCCGGCCCGGCACCACGCCCTCGACCACGAGGGCCTCCGGACGGAGTCGTCCCCGTCACCGTCGCCGGTAGACCCCTCACCCCCTTGTCGCCGCCACCACAGACGGCCCGGCCGCAGAGCTCAGCCGGGCCGCCAGTGGACGCTCGGACAGCGGGCAGCACCATACGGGAGAAAGAACTCATGTTCAGTCCAGCGTTTCTCGGCACCATCGCCGTGGCATTCCTCGTCCTTGCGAGCCTCGCGGAACTCGCAGCGCGTGCGGTTCGCGGCCAGACCTCCGACCCCGTCGGCCACGCATGCCTCGTGGTGGCCCTCTCCCTGGGGGCTGGCGCAGGCATTACCTACGTCACCGGGTGACGCAGATCCGCCCCTGTACGCCCGCCCAACCCGCTCGCACGGTCGCGGCGACTGATCCCCTCGTGCCCGTGACGGCGGTCGTGAGCTTCATGATTTTCAGAGTTGCCGCAGGTGGGGGCGGTGGGGCACCCTTCTTCGTCCGCCCACAAGGCGGGCAGCCGACGAAAGGGGAGGCCATATGTTCGGTCGGAGGAAGGCGAAGAAGGACCAGTCCCAGCTCGGGCCGGCCGGAGTGCCGTGGCTGAACCACCCGGCGCCGCAGTGGCCGGGCGAGCAGCAGCCCGCCCCGGAGGAGACCGGCTCGAAGACGGCGGTCGACGACCTTCCGCCGGCCGACCTGCGGCTCGATCTCGACCGAAACCGGTTCATGATCTGGCGGCGTCCGCTCGTGATCGACGGTGAGGTCCGCGCCTGCCCGACCTGCGAGTCGTACCGCGACTGGGCCATCCTCGCGACCCAGGGACGGGTCTGGCTGCGCTGCTCGGCCGGCCACGTCACGCCGGAGCCGCGCCTCGACATCGCCTGGTACAACCGCCACTGCGGCCCGACCAACGCGACCTTCGAAACCCTGGAAGAAGGGCTCTCCGAGTACGGCCTCTGACGGAGCGCTTCCCACCACGCTCGCAATACCGCCTCGGACGTAGGCGGCCCCGGTCAACCAGTCCGTACGCACCAGGGAGCTGCATGCCCGTCCGTTCCACCGCCCTGCTCACTGCCAGCGCGCTCACCCTGCTGAGCCTGGCCGCCTGCACCTCGCCGTCGGGCACCACGAACCCTCCGGACACGGTTCCCTCCGTCGCCCCGTCGAAGCGCACCTCGCCTGATGGAGGGGTGCTGTCGTCGGCGGAGCTCCGGGAACGGCTGCTGTCGGCAGCTGACCTGGGCTCCGGCTACACCGCCCGCCGCACTGCCTCCGCAGCCGCCTCGCCCAAGGCGTCCGTCCTGGGCTGCGAGCCGCTGGAGCGCCTGGGCGACGATCCGTACGCTTCCTTCCCCGCTCGTGCGAAAGTCGTTCTGCACGGGGCGAACGGCAAGGTGACCGAGGAGTTGTACGCCGCTCCGCCCGCGGAACTGTCCGCCGGCATCCGCGAGATCATGAGCGCGAGACCGCATGCCCGACCTACCGACTCACCATGGAGACCACCGTGGTGGAGGTAAAGACGCGAACCGTGCCCGCTCCGCGCCGTGGCGAGGAACAATGGGCCCAGCTCGTCACCGTCCGCACGGGCAGCCGGTCCTCCACGGTGCAGCAGCTCGTGATCCGTGACGGCTCCGTGCTCCTCGTGCTCTCGGGCTCCCCCACCCAGGTCGCCCTCTCTGCCGACACTGCCCTGGCGAAGGCCAAGGCCCGATGACCGCCGACCCACTCGCTTGGAGGCCCCGTTGCCCGAAGATCCCACCGACGGCCATCCCGCTCAGGGGGGCGGCGATCCCCGCGCCCGGCTGATCCAGGCGCTCCTCGCACTCGGATTCGACCGCGACCAGATCCGCAACGCCCGCTTCGCTGGGCGGGGAAAGATCCGGATTCCTGAGAGCGCGGCGGCCACCGAGGCGCTCCAGGAACTGGCGTCCGTGCTGGGTGACGAGAACGCCCAGGCAGTGCGAGAGGCCGGGGCCCGCGCCAGGGCCTCACACCACGGTGACGCCTTCGCCGCGAGGAACGGGCTCGTGTTCCCCGCCCGTCCACGCCCTGGCGACCCGCCGGCGCCTGAACACCCAGGCGTAGCCGCTGACCTGCGGCCGACAGAAATGCCCCGGGGCCAGGTCCGTAGACCTGGCCCCGGGCCATGGCTGTACTGGGGTCGTCTCCGAGCGGCAAGGCGAAGCAACCGCGAACGCCCCGGAAGACGAGGCGGTGACGTCAGACGGTGGGCCGTACCAGCAGCTGTCCATCGCTGACCTGGGGCAGGGTGTGGCGCAGGACCGGGTCGGCGGAGGCCAAGGAGCCAGCGAACGCGGCGACGAGGTCGTGCGGCGTACTGGCGGAGAAGACCGCCGCCCACAGAAAGCCCCCGCCGATCCTCGGTTCGCACCACGCCTGCCATCCGGTCGGGTCGACGACGGGATCGAGAGCCAGCGGGTCACCGTCCTGGATGCCGTCCTCGGGCAGGAGGTTCAGCGCCATGCCCGCGGTAAGCCGCGGGTCGGAGATGACCGATCCGTTGTCGATGTCCCGGACCCAGCCGTGTTCCGCCAGCGCGTCGAAGACCACGTTCGGCCCGGCGAAGCCGTACGCGGGGTCCGGGCGGCACTCCAAGGCGAGCAGGAAGTCGGCGACCGCCTCGGGCGGCACCCCGGTGGAGAAGTAGGCCGTCCACTCCGCGAGGCCGGCCTCACTGGCTCGGGCGGACGCCGTCCAGGCAACCGGCACGTCGCCGAGTAGGATCGGCTCGTCGGCCAGAACCCACTGGGCCCACCGAAGTCCATCCGGCGCGACGTACAGGACGGTGCTGCGTACCACCTGCCGGGCCTCCTCTGGTTCGTCGGGCTCACGGCGGCCCCGTACGAGGGTGAGGCTGGTCCAGCCGGCGCCCGTCAGGTGCGAGGCGACGTGGTCGGCGAGAGCACCGTCGTCGCCGGCGAGATGGCGCGGGGTGACCCACCAGGCGGGCAGGGCAGGGAAGTCGGATGACACGGCAGGACCGGGCGGAATCAGAAGCGCTCCTTGTCGTCAGAGGTCACGGGGAGACGGCGCGCAACCGTCGGCGAGGCCCCCTGGGCGGATCGACCGGAGGCATCCAGGCCAGGGCCTCGGCGACCGGACGCGGAAGGTACCCGTACTGCACTGCCTCCCGGTCTTCGGCGAGGTAGACCGTCGGCCGTCCGTCCTGATCCTCGCCGAGGAGGACAGCAGCGAACCGGTGCGCCATGGGGTGAAAGGGGTTGATCGCGAGCCGGACGGGGATGTCGGGGTCGAGGTCGGACAGGCGGCTGATCAGTTGGCGGACGGTGAGGTCGGGCTGCGGAATGCTCACTCCTCGCTGGACGGGTGCCGTGGGACGCGGGGCAACAGCAGGGCTCGATCGGCTGGGGCGTTCAGAGCCGCACAGCGGTGGCGAGGACCTCGGAGACCGTCGCCGCCACCAACCGCGCCGGAGTCTCCGGGCAGAAAGCGATCTTGTAGCCGGGAGTGCGAGCGGTGCCGGTGACGGCGAGGACCCAGCCCTCGTGCTCGACACCTGGCCGGCCGCTAGGGAACCATCCGAGATAGAAGCGGCCGTCGGCGGAGGCGATGTGGGTGTCGGCTCGGTCGTCGACGACGAACTTGAAGTCGCCGTTCGCGGCGGGGAAGGTGTCGATGACCTCGGTCGGCTGCCCCGGCCCGAGAAGCCAGTTGTGCAGCCTGAGGTCCTCAGCTGTGGTGCGGAAGCCAGGGGCTCGGAGCTCCACTGTCACGGGCATCACCTCTCTGACCTGCAAAGTTCCGGGATCTCCGGAAAGGTCGTCTAGGTTGACATGCTCCTGAAGTGTCCACCAGTCCTTTCGGGATCTTTCCTGTCTGCCCCTCGCGAACCTCTGTTCGCGCCTCGCCAGGTGTAGCGTCCAGGATTCGCGGCACAGCCTTAGACGTTGTCTGACGTGGCAAGTTCCTCGGTCTTGTGGCAGCTCAGGGCACTGGCCATGGCCAGACTTCGGCTCTTCCGGTCGTTGCAGTCCACGCACGGGATCTTGAGGCCGCGAGTAGCCCATGGCAGGCTCATGCCGCATGATCGATGAATTCGCGAAGGACAACCTGCACGGGAGACTGCGGCGGGACCGCGAGGCGCTGCTCTGGAAGCTCGACGGCTTGTCCGAATACGACGCCCGCCGACCGTTGACAGTGACCGGGAGCAACCTCCTCGGCCTGGTCAAACACGTGGCCAGCGTCGAGGTCAGGTACTTTGGCGAGGTCTTCGACCGCCCTTTCCCGGAACCGCTGCCCCGGTGGCAGGACCACGACGGCAGCGATTTGTGGGCGACTGAGGGCGAGACCCGCGATCAGATCATCGAGTTCTACCGGCGCACTTGGGAACACTCGGAGGCGACGATCAACGAGCTTCCCCTCGATGCCCCCGGCCACGTGCCTTGGTGGCCGGACCCCTATTCCAACACGAACCTGTTCGCCGTCATGGTCCACGTCCTCGGCGAGACCAACCGGCATGCCGGGCACGCCGACATCCTGCGCGAAGGCGTCGACGGCCGAACCGGGATGCGCCCCGAACATGAGATGCAGATCGATGAGGAAGCCCGCACCGCCTACTACGCGAAGATCGAGCAGGCCGCCAGATCGGCCGCATCGGCCAGAGCGTAGAGGTCTGTGCCACGTGACTTGAGGTTCGAGCGGCATGATGGCGGCCGTGAGGGCTGATCTGTCGAAGCGTCTGGTTCCTGATGAGCTCTGGGAGCTGGTCGCCCCGCTACTGCCGTCGTTCGCGGCTCGACCGCAAGGTGGCGGGACCGCTCCGCGGGACGAGCGGGCGGTGTTCACGGCTGTGGCGTACATACGGACGAGTGGGTGTGCGTGGCGGTATCTGCCGGAGTCGTTCGGTGTATCGCCGGCCACCGCGCACCGTCGGTTCAGCGTGTGGACGGAGGCCGGGCTGTGGCGCAGACTGCACCGGGCGGTGCTGGACGAACTCGGCGCCAGGGGTGAGTTGGACTGGTCGTCCGTGATCGTCGATGCCGCGTCGGTGCGGGCAAAAAAGGGGGGCTCGTTGAGCGGGCCTAATCCGGTCGATCGCGGTAAGAAGGGCAGCAAATTACACGTGCTGTCGGAGGGGCAGGGCCTGCCGCTGGTCGTGGCGGTGTCGGGTGCGAACCTGCACGACAGCCACGCGTTCAAGCCGCTCATCCTGGGGATACCGGCCGTCCGCTCCCGGCGCGGACCCAGCCGCAGCCGACCGGTGAAGGTCCGCGCGGATAAGGCGTACTACTCCGCGGAACACCTGCGCTGGCTCCGCGATCGCCGTCTCGGTCCTCGGATCGCCCGGCCCGGCATCGAGTCCGGTGAGCGCCTTGGCCGGCACCGCTGGAAGATCGAGCGGTCGATCGCCTGGCTCTTTGGCTACCGCCGCCTCACTGTCCGGTACGATCGAAAAGGCAGCCACTTCCTCGCCTTCCTCGGCCTTGCCGCAGCCCTCACCTGCTACAAGAGACTAGCCAAAGGCACCACGTGAGACATCCTCTAAGGCCCTTCACTGAACGACGGACTGTTTCCCCTTGAAGCCGTTTCACCCTTTGCCAGTTCATCCGGTCGATCATGTGTCGAGCCAGATGAGAGTGCCGGCGGGGTGACGACAGCGAGGTAGCGGTCGGGGACGCTTGTTGTAGCGGGTGACAATGCCGCGCCATTGCTTGAGCCGGTGAAAGCAGCATTTGAGCATGTTGCACCGCCGGTAGGCGGCCTTGTCGGAGATGCAGGGTCGTTCACGACGTCGTCTGCGACCGGCCAGCAGGTCGACGCGTGCGGGGCTCGTGGACTTGTTTCCTCGCCAGCGCAGGTAAGCCCGGAAACTGCGGGCCGATTAACCCTTGGCCGCCACAACGTGGTCTCGGACGAAGGCGGACGGCTACGGAGGATGGCAGTCGGAGCGTTCCGGCGGTTCAGCCCCCGCCCGGGCGGGGCGAACTCGGTCGCCAGCCGGATTCCGACGAAGCCCCACGGTTCAGCCCCGCAGGGGCGGGGCGGACGTTGCGGCGGACGTGATCATGCTCCGGATGGTCGGTTCAGTCCCGCGTGGGCGGAGCGGACTTCAGGTGCTGCGGCTTGAACGTGGACCCGAACGGTTCAGCCCCGCGTGGGCGGAGCGGACACTCCGGTAGCGGCGGTGGCCTGCTCGGCGGGCGGTTCAGCCCCGCGTGGGCGGAGCGGACATCAACAACCCTGCCGTCTCCGCCCCGGCCGCCGGTTCAGCCCCGCGCGGGCGGAGCGGACGACCCGCACGTCGTCGCCTCGATACTGGCCGGCGGTTCAGCCCCGCGTGGGCGGGGCGGACGCACACGTCCGCACAAGCAGCCGCTGCCGCTCCGGTTCAGCCCCGCGTGGGCGGGGCGGACCTCCAGCGGCCCCTCGTCGCCCGGCTCTACGGCGGTTCAGCCCCGCGTGGGCGGGGCGGACGGCCGTCACACGGTCGGAGTGGATGCGGTGGGCCGGTTCAGCCCCGCGTGGGCGGGGCGGACTGGCTGACCCGCCCGAACCGACCCGTCACCGCCGGTTCAGCCCCGCGTGGGCTGGGCGGACGGGCAGACGCAGATCGACATGGCCGCGCTGCCCGGTTCAGCCCCGCGTGGGCGGGGCGGACATCGAGTGGCTGTTCCCGCCGGAGCGCGACACCGGTTCAGCCCCGCGTGGGCGGGGCGGACGGCGTGTGTAAGCAGGTCTCCGTGGAGACCGCCGGTTCAGCCCCGCGTGGGCGGGGGACGTCGAGTCGGCCATGATGGACTCGATGTCGTCCGGTTCAGCCCCGCGTGGGCGGGGCGGACTTCATGGCGTCGCCCACGCCGGCCAGCCCGAGCGGTTCAGCCCCGCGTGGGCGGGGCGGACGGCTTGATCGACGGTGAGGGGTGGCGTGGTGGCGGTTCAGCCCCGCGTGGGCGGGGCGGACGGCAGCCACCGGTCGGGGTCGAAGTGGTCCGGGGGTTCAGCCCCGCGTGGGCGGGGCGGACTCGCACGGCAGTCAGGACGGGGTGACCATCACCGGTTCAGCCCCGCGTGGGCGGGGCGGACTCGGCGCCGCCGTCGTCCGCCGGGGGCACGAGCGGTTCAGCCCCGCGTGGGCGGGGCGGACACGCCCTTGCTCCGCATCAGGTCGATCGCTTGCGGTTCAGCCCCGCGTGGGCGGGGCGGACCTCCAGCGGCCCCTCGTCGCCCGGCTCTACGGCGGTTCAGCCCCGCGTGGGCGGGGCGGACGTCGTGTTCGTGCAGGCGCACCGCGAGGACATCGGTTCAGCCCCGCGTGGGCGGGGCGGACCTGGATCGTGCGGGTAGTGCGGGTAGTGCGATCGGTTCAGCCCCGCGTGGGCGGGGCGGACTAGGCGGTGCCCGCGGGGGCGATCGCGGAGACCGGTTCAGCCCCGCGTGGGCGGGGCGGACCTGCCCCAAGCGCGCCAAGGCCGCGCGCACGACGGTTCAGCCCCGCGTGGGCGGGGCGGACCTCAACCAGGGGTGGGCCGGAGTCGGCTACAACGGTTCAGCCCCGCGTGG
This sequence comes from Streptomyces sp. NPDC003036, assembly GCF_040611175.1. Classification (NCBI taxonomy): domain Bacteria; kingdom Bacillati; phylum Actinomycetota; class Actinomycetes; order Kitasatosporales; family Streptomycetaceae; genus Streptomyces; species Streptomyces sp. NPDC003036. Next base: position 10,023 of record NZ_JBEXNO010000026.1, read on the forward strand.
GCGGGGCGGACTAGTTCTGGATGGCGCCCTTGAGCTTCTGGAACGGTTCAGCCCCGCGTGGGCGGGGCGGACCGGGATCGAATCCCGCCCGGGGCACTCCGAGACGGTTCAGCCCCGCGTGGGCGGGGCGGACTTCAGCGCGGGCACGCTCGCGGCCGTCGCGGCCGGTTCAGCCCCGCGTGGGCGGGGCGGACCGCGGGAGGTCCATGTGGAAGGTCTCGGACGCCGGTTCAGCCCCGCGTGGGCGGGGCGGACAAGGGCGCCCAGACCAAGTCGTTCGCCCGGGACGGTTCAGCCCCGCGTGGGCGGGGCGGACCGCGGGCGTCTGTGGTGGTGGTCATCGTGTTGAGGTTCAGCCCCGCGTGGGCGGGGCGGACACTTCGCTACCTGCGGGTTTCTAGGCGCTTTGCGAGTTCTTTGCCTAGGCCGAGGGCGAGTAGCGAGGGTGCTCGTAGCATCACGTTACCTGCATGCCGCTTGTCCGGGGCTGGTCATCGCGGGCGTGCCGAGCCGAGGGGCCTGGGGGCAGCGAGCCGGGGATTGTCAGACCCCTCTCCTAGGGTGGGCCGAGCGACGGTGATCCCGTCGCATCGACTGTTGGCCATCGGTTGGCTTATCACCGGACGACGTCCTAGTCTCCGGGCGATCGGCAAGCCGGATCGTTGAACAGGACTTCAGGTGTGCTCTTTTGACGCTCTTTTAGTTGAAGGTGGGGAGAGTTGTGCCAAGGCTGAGGACATCTGTTGCCCGCAGGTACGGGTGCGAGTCCGGTCCGATGCCGATCCCGTCGCGCTCGCCGAGCTGATCCCCGGCACGGCGCCGGGGGCCACGGTGACGGTGCCTTTACCGGAACTCGTCGCGGGGCTGCACCTGCTCGATACGTACGTGCCGGCCAATGTGGCGGCCGAGGCGGCGATCCGGCGCCTGGTGGCTGCGTTCGTCGCCCGGATCGGGGGCCTGGATCACGGCACGCAGGAGGAGTGGGAGGACCGGCTCGATGAACTGCTGGGTGCCGGCCGTCTCGATCCGGCCGCAGTGCAGGGCTACTTCAGCCGGTTTGTCTTCGATCTCGCCGACCCGGTACGACCGTTCCTGCAGCATCCCGCGCTGGCCACGGAGTGTTCGAAGTCGGCGTCGCCCGGGAAGTTGCATTTCGATCGGGCGGCGGGGAACAACGCTCCGTGGTGGGATCGCACCCCGCAGGACGTGCCTATGGACTTGGTCACCGCCTTCGAGGGGATCGTGCTGTGGCGGGGGTACGGGTCCTGCGGCACCGGCGCGCAGCGCAATCACCGTGGGAAGAACACCAAGACGATGAAGGCCGGTCCCTACCGGAGTCTGGTCTCGTATTTCCCCGAGTGCCGAAACCTGTTCCTGTCGGCGCTGCTGTCGTGCCCGCCTCCGGCTGTGTGGCCGACGGGCGCTGGGGAGGACTTGGCGCCGTGGGAGGCGGACGCGCCGACCGATCCGATGGCCCCGATGGTTCCGGCCGGCCCGGTCGGACTGCTCACCGGCCGCGCCGCGCACCACATCCTAGTCAACGTCGCAGACGGCCAGGTCTCGGAGTGCTGGGTGGCCTGGGGCACGCTCGCTGATCTGCCGCCTGCCCGCGACCCGTTCGTCCTCGACCGGGAGAAAGGCGGAGCGGTCCGCGGCAGTCACCGGCGCGGGCTGCTGCGGGACTTCGACGCACTGATCGCAGCCAGTGACCCATCGGTGAAGGCCCCCGCAGGTGTGCACCGGCCCGCGTGGATCGACGTCTACGCTCAGCTGCCCGCCGAACAGCTGGAGAGTCTGGGGCCGGTGCGGGTACGTGCTGTCGGCTATGACCAGGACAAGCGCGAGATGGGCGACTCGATCGCCTACACCGCCACCACCCCGGAGACCCTGGCGGCCTGTCTGCCTGGCCTTCAGCCGCAGCGGGCCCGGATCGTCGCGGTCGGCCGTCAGGACTGCGAACGCGCCGAACAGCACCTCACGGAGCAACTGCGCAGGGCATGGCGCAAGCTGGACCCCGGCGCGAAGTCCTCCCCGTGGGCGGAGCAGGCGCAGACCCAGTTCTGGGACCGTGCCGACCGGGTTTTCTGGGAGGGGGTGCGTACCGTCACCGACCCGGCCGGGGCACTGGCCAGGATGGCGCTGGACGTCTACGACGAGGTGACCGCCGACCTGGCGACCAGTCCCGAGGGGTTTCTGCCCGTGGCCGAGCATCGCCAGTGGCTGCGCATCAGCCTCGTTCCACGCAACGGCCGTATCCCGGAGGTGTCCAAGGGCCGGGGCAGAGGGGCAGCGAGCGGATCTTGAACCGGTAATCGCCCCGCTGAGTCCCCTTCTCTCGACCAACCTCCGGCGGGCCCGTCGCCGAACTTCGAAGGAATCTTGATGACCACCACCACGCCCGCGACCGATAGCGAGCAGGAGCCCGGCCGCAGCTCATTCATGCGTGTCGTACGGACCGCCTGCGCCTCTCCGGCCGGGCGCGCTGACCTGCGCCGAGGCCTGAATATCGTCCTGGCCGACCTCGAGCACCCCACAGGTGAGAGCGGTGAGTCCCGCTGGCCTCTCTACAACCACCTCATGGCGGCTGGCTACCGGCCGCCTGCCACCGCCGCCGCAGAGATCCCTCATCTGCTCGTCGCCGCGCTCTACGCCACCCACGATGCACCCAACCCTCGTACGACCGAGACGTCCGCACCACCGCCGTACGCGCCGTTCAAGCCCTGGCACAACCTCGGCTGGTCGTTCGCGACCGCCTGCCACCGGGGCGTCATGACCCGCGACAACGCAGCCGGCGCCCTCGGCTACCTTGCCGAGCTCGACCAGACCACCCTCATGCGGGAGATCCCTCCCGTGGTGGGACGCCTGCGGTCCGCGCAGGTCCGCATCGCCTGGCCCCTGCTCTTGGCGGACTTCCTGCGCTGGCCCCAGCAGCCCGCGCAGGTCCGCCTCGATTGGGCCCGCAGCTTCCACAGCACCAACAGCGAGGAGACCCCCCAGTGACCGGCATCAGCCTGCCCCGCGCCATCCACCTGGACCTCATGCAGATCCAGTCGACCCCGTACGCGTCCACCAACCGTGACCGCAACGGCTCCCCCAAGAGTGCCCTGTACGGCGGCGTGCTGCGTGGCCGCGAGTCGGCGCAGCACCAGAAGTACCACCAGCGCGACATCGTTCAGGACATGCTCGGGGTCAAGGCCTTTCGGACCCGGGCGACCACCCTGACCGCGACGGACCAGCTCACCGGCCGCGGCTGGGACCGGGCCGAGGCCCTCACCGCCGTCCAGATGCTGCTGCTGTCCACCCAGGTCAAGGGTCTCGGCATCGCCGACAACGGTGGCACGAACGTGCTGCTGTTCCTGCCGGAGACGGCGATCACCGAGCTCGTCGAGCTCGTCGACCGCAACCGGGATACTTTCGCCCCGTTCATCGCGCAGGCCCACGCCGACCTCGACAAGGAAGCAAAGAAGAAGGCCACCACATCCCGGAAGGCGAAGACCGCCACGGACACGGCCGACACCGACCCGACGCCCGAAGACGAGGGCGAGGCGGAGGACAAGAACCGCACGGCGATCCTCACCGCGAAGGCAAAGAAGATCATCGACAAGAAGGACGGCTTCCTCACCAAGGACGACGTCCTGTCCCTCCTGCGGAGCCGCAACGCGATCGTCGCCGCATACGGACGGATGCTCGCCAACGAGCCCGGCTCGATCGTCGAGGCTGCCATCCAGACCGCACACGCCCTGTCCACGCATGCGATCACCACCCAGATCGACTCCTTTACCGCCGTGGACGACATGCTGAAGGAACTCGGCGAGGAATCAGGCGCCGGCCACCTCGGCGAGCAGCGGTACAACAGCGCGACCCTCTTCAAGTACTCCACCCTCAACATCACCAAGCTGACCGGAAACCTCGACGGCGACCACGCCACCGTCCGCGACGTCACCGAGGCGTTCCTCCGTGCGGCCGGCGCACACCGCAACGTCGGCAAGGTCTCCGGCACTGCCCCGCACACACTTCCCCACCTGCTGTATGCGGCGGTGCGCACCGACCGGCCCGTGAACCTGGCCGGGGCGTTCGAGGAGCCGGTAGCCGCAACGGCGGCCGGCGGCTACCTCACGGCGAGCATGAGCCGCCTCGACGCACACGCCGGTGCCCACCACCGCTTCCTCGGCCTCGACCGGCTCGCCGGACACACCCACGTAACCCTCTCCGACCAGGAGTTCACCCACCTCGGCGAGCGGACCGACAGCCTGGACGAGTTCGTGGCCACCACCCTCTCCGTGATCGACAAGGCCCTCGGATGAGCGACGGTCTGATCCTCCACCTGTCCGGGGCGCTGCAGGCGTGGGGCGGCCCCGCCCAGGCGAACGTCCGCCCCACCTACCGGCTGCCGACCCGCTCCGCGCTCACCGGCCTGATCGCCTGCTGCCTCGGCCGGGAACGCGACGCCGACAACACCGACCTCGACCAGTTGTCCTACACCATCCGTGTCGACCGGCCCGGAAGCGTCCTGTCCGACTTCCACACCGTCGGCGGCAACCACGACCCCCTGTTCGGACTGGCCACGGCGGACGGCGGCACCCGCGACGCCCCGATCACGTCCACCCGCTACTACCTCGCGGACGCCGCGTTCACCGTCGCTGTCACCGGCCCCTCCACCGTTCTCGACCACGCCGCAGAGGCCCTCACCAACCCGGTATGGGCCCCCTACCTCGGGCGCCGGTCCTGCCCCCCGGACACCCCCGTGCTGCTGACCCGCAGCCCCAGCGCCATCGACGATCTCGACCACGTCCCTTTGCACCGGCCCATCCACCACACCGGACCCATCACGTTCGCCTACGACCGCGAACCCACCCCCGGTGCTCCGGACAGCGGCCGGCACAACGACCGGCCCATACGGGGCCACCGCAGGGCCTGGACGCCCCGCCCCGTCTGGGAACAGCGGCGTGCCATCCCCGCCCGCAACGGCGGTCTCGGCACCGTCTGGCTCACCGCCCTCGCCGACCACCTCGGCATCCCCGCCAGCGTCCAGGAGAACCCGCGATGACCACCAGTATCGGTACCGGAACCGGCCAGCTCTCCCTCGCCCGGATCCAGCTCAATCCCGCCTCCCGCGCCGTCCACCGCGACCTCGCCGACCCCGGCAACATGCACCGCACCGTGATGAACCTGATCGACCGCGACCGAGACAACCCCACCGCACGGCGCGACGCCAACCTGCTCTACCGCACCGAACGCAACCCGGCTGGCGCGGCCCTCCTCGTCCAGGCCACCGTCCCCCTCCACCTCGACCGCCTCCCCGACGGCTACGCCCTCACCTGCGCCCAGCGCGACGCCACGCCCGTCCTCCACTGGATCACCGCCGGCCGAACCGTCCGCTACCGCATCCACGGCAACCCCGACACCTGCGTCCGTGACCCCAAAGCCCTCCAGAAGGAAGCCGACCGCCGAGCCGAATCCGCGGTCAAAGCCGGTAAGTCGTACGCAGAAGCCACCAAGATCAGGGACGAGTTCCTGGCGCGCGTCGCCCGGAATGCCGCCAAGCGGCGCGGCATCACTCTGCCTGCCACCAGCGACAACATCAACGCCTGGTGGACACAGACCGCCGAAGCCAACGGACTCCGCCTTGAACTCGTCATCGACTCCCCGCTCCCCAGGATCAACGCCGCCCGCAGCAGCGGGCGCGCCGTCACTCTCGGCGCGACTGCGTTCGACGGCATCGCCACCATCGCCGACCCCGATGCCGTCCGCGCCGCCGTCACCAACGGCATCGGCAAGGGCCAGGCCTACGGCCTCGGACTCCTCTCGCTCGCACCCCACACGGGGTAAAGAGAAAACAGATCCACCAGAACCCGGCAGTTCAGGAAGGGTGCGCTCCGCCTACGCGGAGCTGAACCGGTGTGGGTCTGCAGGTAGGCCGTGGTGACGGCGTGCGCTCCGCCCGCGCGGAGCTGAACCGCCGCAGACCCGTCCGTTCGCGGCCTCGTACTCGTGCGCTCCGCCCACGCGGGGCTGAGCCGCTCGGCTACGTCCTGACGAACCAGGACATGACGTGTGCTCCGCCCACGCGGGGCTGAACCGGGGGAGCGGATCGACCCGGCCGAGTACTACTGGTGCGCTCCGCCCCTGCGGGGCTGAACCGATGTGGCGCGACGACTGGACTGGCCATACGAGGTGCGCTCCGCCCACGCGGGGCTGAACCACAGAATGGGGTGCCCTTGAAGAAGTCGGTGTAGCAAGCTCCGCCTTGCGGAGCTGACCCTCCGGGGGTGTCAACGATGATGCGGCGACAGTCGCGTGCTCTGCCTACGCGGAGCTGAACTGCCATACGCGACAAGAACATCGTTGCTCCACTGGTGCACTTGGCCCACACGAAGCTCGCGTTTGACGTCTGTGAGGAGTTGCTCGTTGACGCATCTGGATCCCCGGTTGTGGGGGAAAGAGCGGGGGCTGGACAGGCCGTATCCAGTGGGCTGTCACAGCATCGACACCGCTGCGGTGCTGGAGGTGCTCTGGGAGCGGTACCTGAGTGCCCGGCAACGTCGGATGCTGGCCGAGGGGTGGGGCCTGTCCGAGGAACAGGCACGTCTGTTGCACGTGTGGCTGGGGTTTCTCCATGATCTGGCGAAGATCAGCCCGGTGTTCCAGCAGCAGGAGCCGGGAGCGGATGAGGTGTCCGGAACAGCCGGGTACCCGGTGACGGTGGAGCGGACGCCCTATCACGACCATGGCGTGCACCTGGCGCTGCCCGAACTTCTCCATCGGATTCACGGCCTGCCGCTGGACGGCCGACCGGCACGCCTCATCGCGGAGCAGTTGGGGCAGATCCTCGGTGGTCACCATGGCCGGTACGGAGAGCCGCTCAGTCACAGTGACGGGTCGCTGACGTGTCCGATCGTCGCGGCCCCGGGTCTTGGTGGTGAGGGGTGGGACGAGCAGCGTGAGGCGTTGGTGCGGCTGGCGGGTGAGCTGTTTGGGGTTCCGGTGTGGCCGACGCGGCGGGCGCAGGCGCCGGTGGCGGCGGTGACGACGGGGCTGGTGTCGCTCGCGGACTGGCTGGTGTCGCAGGTGTGGTGGCTGAAAGCGCGGCAGCGTCAGCATCGTAAGAGCAGGTGGGTGGCCGGGGACTGGGCGGGGCATCTGCTGATGGCCCGACGGGCTGCCGTGCGGGTGCCGGCCCGCGCGCAGCTGCTCGCGCCGACGTGGCGTGCGACCCGTTCGTTCGCCGGAATGTTCCCGGGCCTGTCCGACCCGTATCCGTTGCAGGCCAGTATCGAGCGGGAGTTCCCCGGTCTGGTCAACGGGCCGGGCATGCTGCTGGTGACCGCAGCGCCCGGGGACGGGAAGACGGAGATCGCTCTGTTCGCCGAGCGTGTCCTCGGGCAGGCCTCGGGGACGAGCGGACTGGCGATGCTGCTGCCGACGATGGCGACCACCGACGCCATGCACCGTCGGCTGGTGCGGCACGCAGGACACAACTGCCGGGGAAAGGCACCCGTCGCCCGCCTGCACTCCTTGGCCTGGCTCGACGCCGACTACACCCCAGAAGACCTGACCCCCAGCCTGGACAGCCCGGCGCTGGTATCGGAGTGGCTGCGCGGTGCGCATCGCGGGCTGCTGACCGGGATCGCCATCGGCACGTGGGACCAGGCCGTGCGGGCCGTGCTGCCGCACAAGTACATGGCGATGCGCTGGCTGGGCCTGTCGGGGAAGACGGTCATCATCGACGAGGCGCACGCCTACGACGCGCACGGACACCAACTGACTGTGATTCTGCTGGAGTGGCTGGGGCGGCTCGGCGTGCCCGTGGTGGTGTTGTCCGCGACGCTGACGAGCCGGATCGCGACGAGCCTCTTGAACGCCTACCGGCACGGTGCCGGGCATCCGCCGCTTAAGGAGGTCACGCCGACCTACCCGGGATGGACGTTCACCGACCATGCGACCGGTGAGACGACGAGCCGCGGCCCCTACCCGTCCCCGCGCGCCACCCGGCTGGACATCCGCACCCACCCCTACACGCCCACCCGCCAGGTCGCCGGGGACGGCCAGCGTTCCCGCCGGATCCTCAACATCCTCCAGCCCCTGCACTCCAGTCCCGAGACCCCCGGGGCGGCGCTCATCGTGTGCAACACCGTCGCCGAGGCCCAGGCAACCGAGAGCGCCCTCCAGAATGCGTACAAGGACAGCAGCACCCTCGTGCGGATCCTCCACGCCCGCATGCCGGTCCATCAGCGGCACGGCGTCACCCGCCGCCTCGAACGCTGGACCGGCCCCGTCCGCCCCGCCCACCGCCGCCCTGACGGCGTCTGGATCGCGCCGACCGGCAAGCGCCCCGCCCGGCCCCTGGTCGTCATCACCACCCAGGTTGCCGAGCAGTCCCTGGACGTCGACTTCGACCTCGTCATCAGCGATCTCGCCCCGTTCGCGCTGCTCGCGCAGCGCGCCGGCCGCGGCCACCGGCACCAGGGCCGCACCCGACCCCCGTACGCGCAGCAGCCGACCCTTCACGTGCTGACCCCGGTCACTCAGCAGGGCAAACCGACGGTGCCCGTGTACTGGGGAGAGGTGTACGACGCCAGCCTGCTGCGCCGTACCCACGAACACTTGGGCACCCTGACCAGGCCGGTTGCTGTGCCCGAAGATCTCCAGCATCACGTCGATGCCGTCTACAGCGACACCTACACCGCCGACGACGACCTGCGGCGCTTGGCTGACGACAACGCCAAGCAGGCCATGGCCGACCTTGCCGCCATACGCCGGCACCGGACCGTAACAGACCTGCACCCGCTGACGAACTCGACGCTCAGCAGCGAGTTCCTGAGCACTCGTCTCGGCGACCCCAGCATCCGCGTACTACCCATATGGACCGACCCGGACGGCAGCCGCTGGCTCCACCCGTCCCAGCGTACGAACCGCACCCGGCTTCCCCGGCGCGTGAAGCCGGGCGACCGGGACACAATCCGTCGGCTCATGCAACGCACCATCCCCATCCGGCAGCAGTGGATCACCACAGACGGCTCATCGGTCATCGACCCCACCACTGAGATCCCGACCGGCTGGGAAAAGACCCCAGCCCTCCGAGACACCGCGCTCCTACCCCACGCCGCGACGACCGGTACATACGCGAACGGTCGGAGAATCACCTATCTCGATCCCACTACCGGACTCACCAGGACCTAGGGGCGCCTTGCCGACCATGATCGTCCTCACCGATAACCGCTGTCTATATTCCCCGAGGCCGGATGACACGTCGAGTCGCAACCTGACTGGAAGCGGGCGGTCCCACTAGTCAATCGAGGTGGAGCGTCACTTTCGATACACGGCCTAGGTGCGCTTGCCGATGCCGGGGCTCGCGCCTTGACGTCTGGCCGTTCCCTCAGGTCGGCCGGCGGTCGGGGTCTCCGCCTCGTCCTCCGTCTTCTTCCGTCGTGCCGCGATCAGGCCTCCGCCGCCGACCGCGATCAGCAGGCCGCCGGCCGCGAGGAGCCAGGTGTTGGAGTCGGCCCCGGTGTGCGCGAGGGAGCCCTTGGAGGGCGGGGTGCTCGGGGTGTTCGTCGGGGGCACCGGTGCGGTGGAGGTGGACTGGCTCGGGGTCGGGGTGGCCGGCGGGGTCGTCGCAGGAGCGGTGGGCGGGGTCGTCGGGATGACCGGCAACGGCATGGTGGGCGGGGTCGTCGGAGGCGTGGTGGGCGGGGTGGTGTCCTTCTTGGTGTTGGTGAAGGTGGCGGTGGTCTTCTCGGCGGGCTTCGCGGTGATCTTGGCCGGGGTGGTGTCGAGCTCGTAGCCGGCGGGGGCCTTGGTCTCGGTTCCGGTGTAGGCGGTGCCCTTACGGGAGGAGACGGGGAGCTTGGTGATGGCGGTGCCGTCCTTGCCGGTGGTCAGGGTGATCACATTGCCCGTACCGGTGGCGAGGGTGATGTTGATGACGGCGCCGGCCAGGGGCCTGCCGGTCTTCCTGTCGGTCTTCTTCACCAGCAGCTCGGCGGGCTTGAAGGCGTCGATGATCGTGACCTTCGCGGTGTGCTCGGGGGTGACGATGACGTCCTGGTCGGGGGCCAGGTCGTGCAGGGGGCTGCCGGAGTCGGTCTCCTTGAGGCGGTAGGTGCCGGGGTGGACGTTTTCGAAGCGCAGGATGCCGTCGGCGTTCGTCTTGCCGGTCAGGGCCTTGCTGCCGTTGAGGGTGTCGAGGAGGGAGAACGCGGCGCCGGCGAGGAGGGCGCCGTCCGGGTCCTTCTTGGTGATCTCGACGGCGCCCGGCGGGATTTCGGGTGCGTTGGCGAAGGCGGTCGGGGCCCAGATCAGGGAGCTGGTCGCCAGGGTGGTCGCGGCGACGGTGGCCGCGGTGCGGCGGGTGGCACGCATGAAGAAGGAGTTCTCCTCGGTCAGGTGTGGCAGTGGGCGGAGGTCAGTGGGAGCGGGCAGCCGGTGCCTGGCTGGGAGCCGGCACGAGGCGTGCGGGAGGCGTACTCATCCGCAGCGGTGTGGGGGTGGCCGCGTGCCGCCGGGAGGCGGCTTGGACGCGGGCGCGCTGCTTGTCCATCGGCATGCTGGCGATGCGTTCGAGGGCGCCGGCGGTATCGGGACCGAGGCTGCGGCCGGTGAGCTGGGTGACAGCGGCGGCTTCGGCAAGCATGCCCTGGCCCAGTGGGAGGCCGAGCATGTCCATCACGTAGTAGCGGGAGTTGCGCAGGGTCTCGGTGATGGGCCTGCCGTCGTAGGTGCCGCTCTCGGCCAGGTCGAGCACGGCCTGGGTCGCTTCGTGGAGGCGGGTGAGTACGACGGTGTCGGTCGCCCAGAGCGTCTCGTGCCAGCGATCGGCCCATGAGCCGGGTGCGGCGAAGCTCCGGGGCGCGGTGAGGGCGGGGCACGAGACCTGGACGAAGTCGAGGATCGCGATGCGCAGGCCGGTGAGGTCGGCGCCGGCCCAGGGGGGCAGGCCGTCCTGATGCCAGTCGCGTACGACGCCGTGGCCGGCGCCGGGCCCGAGTCTGGCGTCGCGGCAGGTGAACGTTCCGTGCTCGGCGAAGCGGAGGTGGACGGTGTCGAGGGTGCCGCGCTCGGCGTGGATGACGGCCAGGCGCAGGCCGTCGTACTCGCGGTCCATGATCGTGCGTGCGAACTCGATGCGCAGGCGGATCGGTGAGTCGGTCGGGGTTGCGTAATAGACATCGCCGACGACGGTGCCGAAGGGAAGCGGGAGGTCGAGCCTGTCGAAGAACTCCTTGGCGTGCAGAGACACGAGACTCCTTCGGTCAGCGACGGGCCGAGCGGCCGGCGGGAGGTGCGGCAGTCGTCGGCCGCGGGGTGGCGGTGCTCCAGCGCGGGACACTGCCGACAGGGGCCGGCGGGCGGACGGCGATCCGGGGCCGGAGGTCGCGGGGTGTCGGGGCCGGGGTCTTGAGCGGCTCGACTGGGGTGAGCGTGGCGTGGGTGGCCAAGCGAGGGTTGAGGGTCTCCCGCCAGCGCGGTACGGGTTCCGGGTCGGTGAACGCCCTGGCGGTGGCGGCGATCAGGTGGGCCGGTGTCCGGGAGCTGAAGACGATCTCGGCGCGTGTGCCCCAGCCGGCGGGGCCGGCCCACAGCGTGATCGCCTCGTGGGCGTGCGGGTTGACGACGTCGACGGTCGCCCCGGCGTGCCCGTCGGGGGCGTTGATGCGGAAGCGCCCGCGGACCAGGCCGCCGAGCGTCCAGCCGGCGGCGATCAGCGGTTCGACGGCTTCGGATGGGCGGCCGGCGGCGTCGAGGAACCGGTCGCTGTCCTCTGCCCAGTCGTTCACGAGCGCGGTGGTCAGGGCGCCGACCAGTTCTGCGGGCGTGTTCTGGTTGGCAGTTGCCATCCATCGCGGCGCGGACATCGCGTCGGGTGCGGCGCTGATGGTCCACAGGTCGTAGTCGTCTCCGGCCCATCCGATCCGGATGCGGTGGTCCGGGCTGGTGACGACGAGCTGGTGGGGGCCTTCGTCGAGGTGGTGGTGGGGCCAGTGGGCGACGGGCGCGAAGCCGGCGTCGCCGTCGCCGGAGGATCCGGCCAGGTAGCGAGGGGTGACGTAGACGTCGCCGTCCACGGGCAGCGGGGAGGACAAGAACATCTCCGGGAGGGATGGGTCAGCGGACGGCGGTAGCAGGGAACGCGGTGCGCACGGGCGGCGCCGGAGGCAGTGCGGTGTCCAGCGGTCGGGGTGTCTGTGCGGCGGAGCGGGCCTCGGCAACCAGTCGCCGCTTGAGGTCGGCCCGGTCCCGGGGGGACAGCTCGATCAGGCCGTCGCCGGTGATGTGCGGGCACAGTCCGGTCAGGACACGAGCGGCGGCAGCCGGCTGCTCGTTGACGAGCCGGTCGATGGCCGCCCCGACGGCGCGGCGGCGCAGGTCCTCTTCCGGAGCGGTCCGGCGGGCTTCGGTGACGGCGGAGGCGTACTGGTGGAGCTGACGCTTGTGCTCGGCCTGGCGCTGCCACACGGCGGTGAGGAACCGGCGGGCGTTGAAGATCCTGTACGCGTCGATCTCGGGCATGTCGTAGACGCCATCGGGAAGCGGTCCCAGAGCGGAGTTGCTGGAGGCGCGGGCCACGGGCACCGTCAGGTCGGTGAGTTCGGCCAGTGCCTGCGTCCAGCGCCGCTGGAGGAGCGGGTGGCGCAGCGCGGCCACGCGTGCGCTCTGGGCCCGGGCGTCGTCGGCGACCAGGCCGCGGAAGGCGACGGGGCCCTTGGCGAGCAGCTCGTCGACCTGCGGTGTACGCGGTGCCGTGAGGTGGCCGTCGCGCCACCCCTCCTCGACCGTGTCGAAGACGTCGACAGCAGCCGCGCGAGAAGGGAGCCCCGCGTCCGCGAGCGTCTGGGCGAGGTGCCGGTGGAAGTGGTCGGGAAGAGCGTCCACGAGCCAGCTGCGGGCCGTGACGATCACGTCCGTGACCGGCGGTTCGGCGCCGGCCTCCCGCCGTCGCGCTTCTGCATGCCGGGCGGCGGCGGCTTCACGGTTGACCTCGTGCAGGGCGGTGCGGACCCGACGTAGGAGGCGGGCGGTCCGCGCGGCACGAGCGTCGTGCTGGTAGGTCATCCGTTCGACGCCCACCTGGAGGTCGCCCTCGGCGAACGTGAGGGCGTCGCGTAGCTGCTGGAGGCGTTCGGGGGCGCGGAGGACGGTGTGCTGAGCGGGACGGAGCCGGCCGTCGGCGTCGGCTATCGCGGCCGTGACCAGCTGGTCGAACCGCTCCCCTATATAGAGGGCGAAGGAGCGGTCGTCGAGGGCAGCGACGTCACGTAGGCGCAGACGCTGTCCGTGCCGTATCTCGTCGGTCGGCGGAGTCATGGAGGGGGTTCCTTCTGCGGGCGGTGTGAGAGGGACCGGCGAGCGTCACGCGGTCACGGGGCGGCGTGCGGCGGGGTGGGTGCGGAGCTTGGCGAAGGAGACGGCGAGCCCGAGGGCCTGCAGGACGGCGCAGGCGGTGATGGCGTGGCCGAGCAGGGCGGCCGGGGTGAGGGCGACCAGGGCTCCGGCGATCGGGAAGGGCGCCAGGAGGAGCAGGATGATCAGGCTCAGGGTGCTGCCGAAGACCTCGGCGGGGACCAGGCGGGCGCGCAGAGTGCGCAACACGAGGCTCATTCCGGCCTCGCCGGCCATCAGCAGGGCGACCAGGACCAGGAAGACGGTGTAGGTGTCCGCGGCGGCCAGGACGAGGCAGGCGGCGGAGGCGAGGGCGGCGGCTGCGGCGCCGACCGGCCACAGTCCGACACGGTCGATGGCGAGGCGGGCGAGGGCGACCATCGCGAGGGAGGCGACCGCTGCGGCCGACCAGACGAGTCCGACCTGGCTGCTGGTGCCGCCGAGCTGCTGGATGACCAGCACGGGGCCGGCGGCCTGGACGAGGCCGATCGCCGTGTTCGACAGCAGCAGGCCGACGCACAGCCAGCCCAGGGCGGGCAGCGAACGCAGAGTCCTCCAGCCGGTCTTCATGCCCTGGACGACCGGGATGGGTGCCTCCTGCGGCCAGTTTGGTCGCTGGCGCGGGGCGAGCACGGCGCCGAGGACGGAGCAGGCGGCGATCGTCAGGAGCATGCCGGTCGCGCCGACGTACTCCAGCAGGACGCCGGCCAGAGCCGGGCCGGCGAGCGTGGCGCCTTGGTCGATGCCGAGCAGCACCGCTTGGACACGGTGAGCGTGTTCGCCTGCGTCCCGGCTGGCGGCGCCGCCGGCGGTCTCGGCCGCGATGTACGAGAACTCGGTGAGAACGCCGGTGACGGCGGCCAGGGTCATGACGGTGACCACGGCACCGGCGCCGTCGCCCACGGCGGGCAGGAGGGCGGCAGCGGCGAGGACGACCAGGGCGCGCAGGACCGAGGCGATGCGCAGCACCCGAGTGCTGCCGACCCGGTCAACGGCGGCGCCCGCGAGCGCGAACGCCGACAGGCGGGGGAGCCATTCGAGCACGAACGCCAGACCGGTCAGGGCCGCGGAGTCGGTCACCGCGAGCACGAGCAGCGGGATGCCGTAGGTGCTCATCGCGAAGGCGCCGGCGTCCGCGGTGCGCGGCACGTAGACGCCGCGTACGGGGCCGAAGGCCGGGGTGCGGGCGTGGCGGCCGACCGGTGGCCTGGGTTTGGCGTGCGTGCGGGGCATCGGGCGTTTCCGGTGGAAGGGTTCGGTATGTTCAGCGGCCGGCGGGGCGGCGGACCGGGGCGCGGCTCACGGCCGGGGCGGGCGCGGTGGCGGTCTGGGACACGGCCTTGAAGGCGGTGCAGAGGCCGGTCAGGTGGCGTACGGCGTCGCCGCGGCGGGCGAGGAGCATGTCGATCTGCGGGCCGGTGAGCTGCAGGACGCCGTCGGTGGAGCGGTGGCGGTACTGGTCGCGACCGTCGACGACACGGCTGAGCTGCTCGATGGCGTACTCGGCCTGGGCCTGGAGTCGCTCGTCGATGCCGTCGAGCACATCGGCCTCCTCGCGGATGAGGCGACCGAGGAGAGCTGCCGCCTGTCCACTGGCGGGATCCCGGACCGGGATTCCGCCCAGCAGGGAGCGGACGGTGGCTTCACCGAGTCGGGGCGACGGCCGTCGTGCTCCGGTCACCGGCACGGGCCTGTCGTCGGCGACGAGAACAGGTCAGCCGGCCGCCAGTTCTTCTCGGGGGCCGGGGCATGCGGCTGGGCGACGGGCACGGCGGTGCGCATCGTGTGCCGGGCCTGGTGAGCGGCCCACTGCCCAGATCGCGCGGCGGCCGGAAGGCGGTTTGCACCCCAGAGCGGGTGGCTGCCGGCATCCGTGTGCGGTCGGCCGGTCGCCCAGGCAGCCACGGTCCGGTAGACCGGCGCGAGGGAGCGGGCAGCGGCCGTCAGGCTGATCCGGGCCGTGTTGAGCGTGTCCTTGTCCGCCCCTGCCTGGGGGGTGATGGTGACGAGGCGGTCCTCGCTCAACTTGTACACCGGGTGGTAGACGGCGGCGACGCTAAGGTCGGGCATCGTCTCTTGGTGGAGGGCCGCCATGGTCGAGGGGCCGCGCTCCTTGAGCGCCCACAGCAACGGGGTGGCGTGCTTGTACGAGATCAGCGCGAGGGCGTCTTCGGCGTTCTGCGCGGCCGGTATCCGCTCCGGCAGCATCTCCACCTGCGTCGTGCCGTTCTTGGTCACCTTCGTCTCGACGAGCTGCTTGTCGAGGTGCTGGTCGCCGTAGGCGGCCATTGCCTCCAGGGTCGGCAGCAGGGCCCGGCCCCGGTCGGTGAGCCCGTACGTGACGTGCTTGCGGGAGAAGGCGGTGCGCTCGATCAGGCCGGCATTGGACAGCGCGCGAAGGCGGGGCGTGAGCTGGCCGTCCACCAGCCACGGCAGGCGGGCGTTGACCTCGCTGTAGCGCATCGGCTGGGTCTCGGCGGCGAGCGTCATGAGCACCCACACGCTCCAGCGCGGCGCGATCATCTCCAGCGTCTCGACGACGCGGGGCAGGTCGGTGGACGGGACTCGGGCAGCGGCCACGGGAGAACTCCAGACGGGGCGGAGGTACGAGGGAGAAGAGGAGGGGGTTACCGCGAGCGGGCGGATACCGGCGCGGGCGCCGCCGGCAGGGCCGCGGTGGGTTCGCAGACCTTCGGGAGGTCGGGCGCGCCGTCGGGGACGCGGTGCAGGCTCTGCAGGACGTCACCGAGGACCTGCGCGTGGGAGTCGCGGGTGGTGACGGCGTGGGCGAGGCGACGGGCGGCGTCGATGATGTGGCCGACGTCCACGGCCTCGATGGTGCGCTCGGGCGCGGTCAGGCGGTGAAGCTGCTCGGTGTGGAAGACGACGCCGCGATCGGCGTACTGGAGGGCGTCGAAGCTGTTGAGGAGGGCGTAGCGCATGCTGCCTGGCTCGGCACCGGCGGCGAGTTCGGCGATCGGGCGGCCGTAGAGGGCCTCGATTCGCTCCCCGGCGCTACGGGAGGCGGCGTACGGATCGGGCACTCAGCGGCCCCGGGCCAGCGCCCCCGACTCCACAGACGTGGCAGGTCGAGCAGGAGGAAGGCTGGTGGCCAGCGCGGTTACCGGCCGGGCCGTCGGAGGCGGCATGGCGGACAGCAGTGAGTCCAGCGCACGGCGATAACCCCGCCGGCCGTCCAGCGCGGCCTCCAACCAGTGCGCATCGGACTGCAGGACCTCGGCGGACAGCAGGTCCAGATCGCCGTCCGGCGCCATGCTCACGTGAACGCGGTCGCGGACACGGACGACCTGCTCCTCGGCCAGGGCGAGGAAGGACCTCAACTCCAGGGCCCGGACGAGCGCGGGCGAGGCGCCCGGGCGCACGGCCTGCTCGTACAGATCGGCCAGCGGGGCGCCGAAGATGCCCTCTAGAGCGTCGTCCTGGCTGCTCGGCTTCCGGGTGCTGGTCATCGTGCGACCCCCGAGATCCGGGCGGGCTGGGCCGGAGCCGCAGCCGGGAGGGTGGTGGTCAGGCGAGGCGCCGGACGTGTCCGCATCTCCGGCTTCCCGGTCGGCACGTCGAGGAGGAACCGCAGTCGCTCCGCGCGGGCATCGCGAAGTTCGACGGCTTCGTTCACCTGCTGGGCCAAGCCCATGACCGGGTCGTCGAGGATCTCGCCCACGGCGGTCTCCAGTGCAGCGAGGAGTGCGTCCTCGGTCTTCTCCACCGCGGACTGGGCCTGGGTGAGCAGGCCGTAGGCGTGGACGACGTTGGTAGCGCCGGCGTGGGCGTGCGGTGCGGCCTTCACGGCCCGGGCGAGCTCGGGCAGCGTCATGGTGAAGTGCGTCTCGATCTGCTCGGCGAGCACGGCCACGATCTCGCCGTCGAGGAAGTCGGGGGTCTCGGACACGGAATGGTGCTCCAGGGGAAGAAGACGGTGCAAAGCACGAAGGCTGCTTCGGGCGCAGGTGCTTCGGCGGAGCTGCCAGCGGCGACGTCAGCCGGGGATGCCGGATGCAGGGGTGACGTGCCGCCAGTCGCGGCCCGGCGCGGCGTGGATGGCGACGGCGAGGGGCGACACGATCCACGGCGCCGGACAGCTCGCGGGCACCGGATCCGCGCGGGGAGAGACTGCCGCGGGGTCACCGACGAGGGCGGTGGCGGTGATGGCGGCGGGCGAGTAGCACACGACGAAGGACTCCAGACCAGGCAGAACAGGAAGAAAACCGTCTCCACGGACGTGGCGGCGACAGAGGCAAGGGTCCGGAGGATCCCCGGTTTCCGAAACCGGGGATCGCCCGATATATTGCGCCCCCTTCCTCCCGCCGCGTACGCCTCCTGCGCCAACTCGGGCCCCTGACAGGGGCCTTACCGGCACCTGCCCTGAAGGCCCGTTGATGCCGGCCGAACCGGCGCTGCGGAGCTGGCTCCTCGACGAGGGGCAGGCACGGGAGGGCGCAGCGGCGGCGGATCGCCTTGCTGCCAGGCGGTCCACCAGGCGCGTGCCTCGTCGATCGTGGTGAAGCCGCCTTCGCGAAGGGTGTGGGCACCGGACACCACGTCGTAGCGCTCCCACAGAATCCGGAACGCCGGTCCGGATTCCTGGCCGGGCGAGCGAAGCATCACAACGACCTGCGGTGATACGCCGTCGTCCGTGTAGCTGTCGAGCATGGTGAAGCGGACGGCGTCACGACGGACCCGGGTCTCCAGGGCGCGGGTGAGGGCGTCGGCGGCCACGTGCACGTCGGGAGGCTCGATGGCATCAGGTGGACAGCGCCGGTCGAGGAGCCACGACTCCGCCATGGCGAACAGCGGGAACTCCTGCATGGCCACTTCGAAGGTGCGAGCGTCCAGATCCCGCGAAAGGTGCACAGCTCGAAGCTGAGGCGCGCCGGGGACACCCCACGTAGCGGCCTGGTCATGAAGGATGAAGTAGCTGTTGACAGGCGTGTGGTGTTCGGCCAGGACCCTGAGTTCCGGCGCGTCGACGCCATAGAGGAGATTCCGGTGGCTGTCGTCGGCCGGCTCGAAGCCGTCAATTCCATAGTCGGGGCACTGATAGAGCACGGCTGAGGCGCTTTCGCGAGGAGTTGTCGGGCTGGGCAGATCACGGACGGCCCTCGGTGCCGCCGGCTTCTCTCGCGCGGAGAGAGGTCGGCGAGAGGGGGCACCGTGCGCCGTGGGCGGCGACACGGGCGTGGAGGTCAGTCGAGGCACATGTACACGTCGCGGTAGACGTAGCTGCCGGAGACCCAGCCCTTCACGCCCGTCGTACGGTCCGTGATGTAGTGCCAGCCGCCGCGAGAGGAGTGCACGGTGAACCGGTGGCTGCGGTAGAGGACGCCGACGACAGAGGAGCGGGTCGTGGGGCTCTTGCGGATATTGACGGCGCTGGTGCCGATGGTCCACGGCCCGGGCCGGTCGCAGTCCCGCACGAGCGGGAGGGACGCCGGTGCGGCGGTGGCAGCGGCGGCGACGGTGGTGGTGGCGGGGATCGCGACGCTGGCGAGAGCGACAGCGCACAGGGCGGTACGGGCGAAACGCAAGGGGAACTCCTGAGGGTGGGAGGACACAGGGAAGGGAAGGTGCGCTGGCAGTGGGGCAGCGGTGCCCGCCGGGGGCGAAGCCCCGGATGACTCGTTCGGGCCCGAGCCAGCGGGCAGGGTGGTCAGCGGCTCCGGGCCC
Organism: Streptomyces sp. NPDC003036; assembly: GCF_040611175.1. Classification (NCBI taxonomy): domain Bacteria; kingdom Bacillati; phylum Actinomycetota; class Actinomycetes; order Kitasatosporales; family Streptomycetaceae; genus Streptomyces; species Streptomyces sp. NPDC003036. The sequence continues at coordinate 29,088 of NZ_JBEXNO010000026.1, forward strand.
GGGCCGGCCAGGCACCGACCGGGCGGGCTGGCGCGGGGGGCTGGGAAGCCGCGGGGCGGCGGGAGCCGAGGAGCGCGGATCGGCCGGCGTCCGTGAGGGTGACGGGCTGCCCCGCGATCAGGCTGCGGGAGGTGTCGCGGACGACCAGGCCATGATTTTCAAGGCGCTGGAAGGCGGCGAAATCCACGAGTCGTCCGTGGGCGGTCCGTACGGACAGGCGGTGGGTGTGCAGGTGCTCCCGCACGGTGCCGCCCGAGGCCAGCGAGAGCAGAGCGGCAAGATCGTGCGGGGTCAGCTCGTTGTGTGCCGGAACGGCAACGGGGGAAGCCGCGCGGACCATGTCGAGCGCGCTGGCGGCGCGGTGCTGGCCCTCGTCGCGTTCGGCGGCGGCGTGAGCAAGGTTGGTCAGTGTCCGGCGCATCCGGTCGAGCAGGGCGGCATCGACGGGGTGGGTGCCGGAGGAGAGCTTCATCAGCACGTTCAGGTGGTATGCGACGGCTGTCTCCGCGAGCCCGAGGTCGCGGTGCGCTGCGGCCAGCGCCGCGCGCTCGGGGGTGAGCAGTCCGGCCTGGTGATCGTGGTGAAGGGCAGCGAGGTCTCCGACGGTTTGCTCGATCTGCCCGTCCAGGGCGGTCGGCGCCGCCGAGGAGGTCGACGCGGTCATCGGGCCGCCCGTCAGCAGGCGCAGTCGTCAGGGAGAGCGGCCAGGAGGGCGGTGCGCCGGTAGGACTTTCGACGGCGGCCGTCGGGAAGGGTGATGTCTCGGCTGGCGACCTCGTAGGGGCGCAGCAGGGTGGCGAGGCGGGCCTGGGTGAGTTCGGCGTAGGGCCAGCGGCCTTCGGCGGTGCCGTGCATGGTGCGCAGGGCGGCGACGAGGTCGGCCGAGGCAAGGGCGTCCGGGCAGCCGTAGTCGTCGAAGACGGACAGGCAGGCGGAGACGATGCAGGGGCCGTTGACGTGCGGCACACGGCGGGCTCCGTCCCCGGTCGCGGCCAAACCTTCGGAGATGTGGACCGGTTCCTCCTCGTCAGACGCCATGCCGGTGCAGCAGGTGTCGTCGCCGAGCAGGAGGCCCAGGTCGCGAGCGACGTCGAGCCTGTCGATGAGCAGGTTCACGATGTCGTCCAGCTCGGCTTCCGCCTCGGCGTGGCTCCTCGGCTCGGGCCGGGCCAGTACGGCGCGCAGTTCCTTGTCGAGTTCGGCCTGTCGGTCCTTCACCTGCAGCAGCGTCTGGTGGTGCGGATGCGGCGCGGGGACGGGATAGAGGGCGTCGGTCAGCAGGCGCCCGATGAGGTCGGGCAGGGCGCTGGTGCGCAGGGGGGCGGTCAACGTCGGTTCCCCTTCGGGTCGGTGTCGGGCGCAGGCGAGGTGAACAGGTCCGCAGGCCGCCAAGCCGCGGGCGCCATTGCCGTAGAGGCGTCGGGCCTGGCGGACGGTGGTGTACGGCCCTGCATCTGGGGCGGGAGGGTGCGAGCCGCATGGGCGCGGGGGCCGGCCGCGGGGCGTGGACGGTTCACACGGGCGCGGACGGTGTCGTAGATGTCGTGCCGGGATCGAGGCCGGACGGCGACCACGTGCGCCTCGTGGTGGTGATGGGACCCGGGCGGGGCGTTTTGGAGGCGGTAGACGATCCGCCACTCGGACCTCTCGCCCAGGTAGAGCTTCCGGTATTCGCGCAGCTCGCCGGTGAGCGAGCCGCCCGTGACGCGGGCCCGGACGACATCCTCGATGAGGCCCAGGGCCCGGTCCCGGATGTCTCGTGGGAGTGCCCGCAAGTCAGTTAGAGCCTCGGGGTTGAAAGACAGCCCGTACGCCGGCGGCGGCGTCACGGCGCGAGCCCGATGTCGTCCTGCGGGGAGGCGTCGCCGTCCTGCTGCGCCTCGGCCTCGCGGGCGATGGACCGCGTGGAGGGGCCGGGGGCGCGCAGAAGGCGGTGCTCGGGTCGGTCGGGGTCGGTCTGGCAGGCGCTGAGCGGCCCGCCGGCCCCGCGGACATGGGCCATGGCATGGGTGAGGAAGTCGCGGTGCCAGACGAACATCCCACTGGGCCCGGCCTCGGGGTCCTTGTGCTGCTGGTAGGCCATCCACAGGGCGTGCAGCCAGGCCACGACGTCGAGGTGCTCCTGCCACTGCGGGCACCAGGGCGCGGCGGTGGTGATCTCGGCGCCGTAGACGTCCATGAGGTGGTCGTCGACCCAGTCGGTCAGGGCGGCCAACTCGTCCTCGAACTCCTCGCCCTCCAGCTCCAGGATGGGCTTGGGCTCGGGCGGCGGGGCCGGCGGGGTGAAGGCCGGCATGCCGGGAAACCCGGCGTACGGCATGCCCGCAGTCCGCGGATCGGCTGAAGGCGCGGCGGCCAGGCTGTCGATCATGCGGGCCTGTTCGGCAGACCGGTCCAGAAGTTTCCGCACGGACGCCTCGATGGATTCGAGGTCGGCGTCGGGAAGACGGACCGGTTCCATTTCCCCGCCGGCGCGGGTCTGGGGGGATTCGGACACGAAAAGGGGTCTCCTTGCAGCGGGAGCCGGTAGTTCAGCAACCCCGATGGTCCGGAGAATCCCCGGTTTCGGAAACCGGGAATCCGCCGCTATATTGCGCCCGCCGTCGAAGGACTACTGGCCGGCGACCGTGCCGGTTCAGGCGGTGAGGGCGAAGTCGTCCTGCGACGTGGTCTGCCGGACGGTGTCGGTCAGCCGATCGGCGGCGACCGCGGCGTACTCCTTGGTCTTCTCGATGCCGACGAACTGCCGTCCTTCGAGGAGAGCGGCCACTCCGGTGGAGCCGGATCCGGCACAGAAGTCCAGGACCGTCCCTCCCGGCGGGCAGATCTTGACGAGCTCGCGCATCACGGAGACCGGCTTCTGGGTGATGTGCCGACGCTCCTTGCCCGAGGGCTGCGAGGCGCTGTAGAGGCCAGGCAGGTAGACCGGGTTGGCGGCGGCGTCGATCCTGCCCTTCGCGCCCCAGACGATGAACTCACAGTCCTGCCGGAACTTGCCCTTCTGCGGGCGGGCCTGCGGCTTGTGCCAGGTCAGGACGCCGAGCCACAGCCAGCCGGCGGCCTGGAGGGCATCCGTGGTCGCCGGGAGCTGGCGCCAGTCGGTGAACAGCAGCGCCGTGCCACCGGTCTTCGTGGCGCGGTGTGCCTCGGTCATGATCTGCGTCAGCCAGAGCGTGTACGAGCGCTGGTCCATGTTCTCGCCGGTGAAGTCCGGCAGCGCGTGCTGGGCGTCTGCCGAGACGTACTTCTGCCGGGCTGAGCGGCCGGTGCGCTCCTTCGCGGTCCGGCCGCCCGAGTTGTACGGCGGGTCGGTGATGACGGAGTCAGCACAGCCGTCGGGCAGGGTCGTCAGGACGCTCAGGGCGTCGCCCTGGTGAAGGGAGAACGACAAAAGGGGCCCCATTCGGGAGAGGGATACGGAAGGAAGGGCTCCAGACCGCGCCGTGGCTCACAGGGGAAGGATGGTGAGCGCGCGGGGAGGCCAAAACTGTAGAGCACGATCCCCGGTTGGGCAGCATCGCCGCCGAAGTTGCGCGCAGTTCTCGGGAGTTCCGGCGGCGATTTCGGTGACCGGGGATTCGGGCTTACTGTCTTGTCACTGCCCGGCGGATACCGCTGATGGCGCCACTCTCCCCCCTTCCTTGTCCTGCCCAGGAGGCCCCTGTGTTCCGTCCGTGACCCCGCGCGCGCTCCGCCGCGCCGCCCCGTGTCCTCTCCCGATCGCCGCAGACCGGAGGCACGTCCATGTACCGCCCCTGACGCCCAGCCGCTCTCCGCACCGTCGCCGCTCCCGCCGCACCAGGAGGTCCCGCTGATGTTCCGCCCGTAGCACTCCCCGCACGCTGTCCCGCCCATTCGGGTTCCACCCGCGACCGAGGAGGCCCGCCGATGTTCCGCCCGTAACTCCCCTGGCCCGGCTCGGTGCGTGAGGCAACACGCACCCGGCCCCGGGCCCGCCCGGATCCACCCCTCCGGCCGTACGGCCCTTCCTCCCGCACACCGTGCGGCCGGAGGCCCACCCCCGAGGACTCCCCGTGACCCGTCCCGCTCCCATCCCAGGTGACCGCTCCGCTGCCCGCCGGCCGGAGGCCGCCCGCGAGTGAAGGGCATCGCCGCCGCGATCGGTGTGCTCTGCCTGTCCCCACTACTCCTTGCCGGCACGGCCGTCGTCGCCGCGGCCGGCGACTCCTCGGCCACCACCACAGCCTCGTGCGACGCCGGCCCCGTCGACACCGCCGCTGTCCAGCAGCAGGTCGCCGCCGTACTCGGCGGCTCCGGCGCCAAGGACCTGCGCATCGAGGGCCTCGAACTGCCCAACGAGCAGATCCCCCACGCCCGCACCATCGTCGCCACCGGCATCACCCTCGGCGTCCCCGAACGCGGCCAAGTCGTCGCGCTGGCCACCGCGATCCAGGAATCCCGCCTGCGCAACCTCGCCTACGGCGACCGCGACTCGCTCGGCCTGTTCCAGCAACGGCCCAGCCAGGGCTGGGGCTCCCCCGCCCAGATCCGGGACCCCGTGTACGCCAGCACGAAGTTCTACAAGGGCCTGCTGAAGGTCGCCGGCTGGCAGCAGATGACGATCACCCAGGCCGCGCAGGCCGTCCAGCTCTCTGGCTTCCCCGACGCCTACGCGCAGTGGGAGACGCTCGCCCGGGCCCTGCAGAAGGCCATCGTCCCCACCCTCAAAACGCCCGGTCGCCCCGCGGGCGACGGGCCGGATCGGCCGGCCGACTCCTGCTCCCCGCTCGACGACGGCAACGCGATCGGCCCGATCCCCGAAGGCGCCATCCCCAAGAGCTACGCGATCCCCAGCGACACCGACCCCCGCGCGAAGAGGGCCCTCACCTGGGCGATGCACCAGCTCGGCACCCTCTACCAGTGGGGCGGCACCTGCCGCGCCCCCCACGGGCCGGACCCGATGGGCCGCTGCGACTGCAGCTCACTGACCCAGCAGGCGTACAAGGCCGCCGGGATCACCTTGACCCGTACCACGTACACGCAGATCGGCGAGGGCCGTGCCGTCCCGCTGAACCAACTGCGCCCCGGTGACCTGGTGTTCAGCCGCGGTACCCCGGCACGCCCTGAGCACGTCGGCCTCTACGCCGGTCACGGCCTCGTCATCGAGGCCCCGCGCACCGGCAAGCCGGTCCGGTTCACGGCGCTCGCCGACTACGCCGGACACAGCGCGCGCCGGGTCCTGTGACACCGGTCCACCCGACGAGCCCATGAGGCGCCGGGTGGACCGGCCCACCTCCCGCGCCGCAGAGCGCCCCCTCACTCTCCTTCCTTCCCGTTCCCGGCACGGGCCACCGAGCCGTGCCCGCACAAGGAGCGCACCACCATCTCCCCCGTCTCCCTCACCGCACTTCCGTACGACCATCTCCTGCTCGCCTTCGACCCCGGAGTTTCACCGAAGGGCGGCGGTCTGCCGGGCCTCGAAGTCCTGCGCACCGTCGTGAACAGCATCAATCTGTTCGGCATCGTGGCCGTGGTCGGCGCGCTCGCCGTCAGCCTCGGTGTGTGGGCGTGGGGCCACCACACCGGTGGTCACCAGGCCGAGGCCAACGGGAAGAAGGGCGCGATCGTCAGCGCCGGCGCCGCCCTCGGGCTGGGCGCGGCCAACGGGATCGTGGCCTTCTTCTCCGCCCTCGGTTCGCAGGTCCGATGAGGAAACGTTCCCTCGATGCAATCGGTATCGGCTGGCGGCCTTCTCGCCGTCTGCTCGTCGTGATCGGTGCTCTGGCCGTCCTGCTCGTTCTGGCCGGAGCGGTCGCGTGGTGGACCGGCAACGGCAAGCACGCCGGTGCCACGCCGCCGAAGCCGGCTCCGGCCGCCTCGGACTCGCCCGGCGGCGTTTCGCCCACCTCACCGACCGCGGGTACCGGCCGGTCAGCCGTACCGGCGCCGCCGCCGGTCGCCGACCCGCTCGCCTTCGCCCGGGCGAGCGCGGTGATGCTGTGGACCTTCGACGCCCGCACCACCAGCCACGCCGAGCAGCTCGCCGGCATGCGGGCCTGGATGACTCCGGAGTCCACGTACGCCGACTGGGACTCCGTCCAGGCCCAGGTCCCCGACCCGGTGCTGTGGTCGCGGCTGAAGGACAACGGCCAGCACGCCAGCGCGACCGTCTCCGAGGCGCACTTCCCGTCCGCGTTCAAGCAGGCCCTCGCCGACGACCCGGCCGCGATCACCCAGGCGTACATCTACGCCGTCACGGTCCGCGGCAAGACGCAGCTCGCCTGGACGGGCGGCGGGTCCGGGGCTGAGGACAGGCAGATCACCCTCGCCATCCAGTGCCGTCCCAGCACGGACTGCCGCCTGGTCGCCGTCGCCCCGCGCGTCGCCCCGTAGCCCCTCTCCTACCTCCCGAAAGGACGCCCGACGTGGGCTTCTGTGACCTGCCCCTCGCCGGTTCCGTCTGTGACGTCGGCGACGCGATCGACTTCGCTTCTGATCCCGTCGGCGCGATCGGAGACTGGATGGTCCAGAGCGCCGGCGACGTCGCCGCCGCGGCGGCCGACCTGGCTGCCAAGGCCATCGACCGCACCACCAGCATCGACCTCGGTGCGGCCTGGTTCCGCGACAACTACGAGACGATCCTGCCCATCGGCCTCGTCGTGCTCGTCGCCACCTTCTGCGCCCAGCTCGTCAGAGCCGCCGTGAAACGCGACGGTCAAGCCCTCGTCCAGGCGCTGACCGGCACCGCCTCGGGCGTTCTGTTCGCCTTCTGCGCGATCACCTTCACCACGGTGGCCATCGAGGTCGTCGACGCCCTCTCCGACGGGCTGTTCGCCGCAGCCGGCACCGATATCTCCTCCGCAGTGCGCCGGATCGTCAAGGTCTCCCAGATCGGCGCGGTCGCCGGACTCGGCTGGCTCGTCGCCGTCGTCGCTGCCCTCGCCTCGGCCGTGGGAGCGTTCCTGTTCTGGTGCGTGATGATGGTCCGCAAGGTCGGCATCCTCATCCTGGTCACGCTCGCGGTCTTCGCGGGAGCGGGCGGCGGCTGGGAGGTCGCCCGACGCTGGCGCCGCGGCTGGATCGAGGCCACCGCCACCCTCGTCGTCTCCAAGCTGCTGATGACGATCATCTTCGTGCTCGGCATCTCCGCGCTCGGCAACGCCGACAGCAAGGACGGAGTGGCCGCCCTCGCGGATGTCGCGGCGGGGATGGTGATCATGCTGCTCGTCCTGCTCTGCCCCTACATGGTCTTCAAGTTCGTGCACTGGGCGTCTGAGGGAACCGACGGCGAGGCGATCCACCGCGCCGGTGGCGCCGGAGCGTCGATGGCCCGCCAGCACGCCGAGAACGCCGGACGCAAGGCCGCAGCGGCAGCCGCGACCGCCGGAACCGGGGGCGCGGCGGCTGGAGCCGGAGCGGCTGGTGGCGCCCAGGCCGCCGGCGGTAGCGGATTCCCCGGCGACATCGCCGCGAACCCGACGGGCGGGATGAGCATGGACAAGGGCGACTCGGACGACTCCTCCGGCGGTGGTCTGCAGGATCTGCTGCAGCAGGCCGCGCCTCCGCAGGCCCAGAACGCTTCCCCGGCCACCGGCCAGGACGGCGGCGTGCCGAGCTGGAGCGGAGGCGGCGCCGACTCCGCCGTCGGCGGGCAGCAGACCGGCTGGGACCACGGTGTCCCCTCGGACCCGATGCCTCCGGCCCACGGCTCGTCGTCCACGAGCGACGGTGCCGCCCAGTCCGGCTCACCCGCCGGCCTGTAGCCCCCCGCCCGCACCCGTCCCGGGCAGGGCCCGCCGACCCGTACGGCGCGCCCTGCCCCGGACCTGACCCGTCCCGGAAGCGATCGTGTCCTCCGAAGTCCTCCCGCTCACCGTGAAGTTCCCCGCCCGCTCCCGGCGGGGCATCCTGCTCGGCCTGACCCTCCCCCAGCTGGTCCTCGTCTCCTCGGCGCTCACCCTGCTCCTGGTCACCGTCGTGACCGCCGGCCTGGTCGGCGCCATCACCCTGGCGCCCCTTTGGATCGCCACCGCGGTCCTGGTCGGCGTACGGCGCGAAGGCCGGTCTCTGATCGACTGGGCCCCGCTCGTCACCCGCTACACCCACCGCCGCCGCACCGGACAGACCATGTGGCGGGCCCGCCCCGCTTCCCGCCCGAAGGTCGAAGGGCTCCTGCACCTGCCCGGCGCGACCGCCTCGCTGCGCGTCGCCACCGCCGACTCCGGCGCCGCCGCCGTCCACGACCCCCACGGCCAGACCCTGACCGCCGTCGCCCGCCTCAGTTCCCGCGCCTTCGCGCTGCTCGACCCGGCCACCCAGAATTCCAACGTCGCCGCATGGGGCCGGGCCCTGGCCGGCATCGCCCGCACCGGGCACGTCGCCACCGTCCAGGTACTGGAGCGCACGGTGCCGGATTCCGGCGACAGCCTCGCTCGTCACTGGGCCGAGCACGGCAAGCCCGAGGCTCCCGTCGCAGGGCAGATCTACTCCGCGCTCGTCGACTCCGCAGGCCCGGCCGCCGCTCCGCACGAGGCGTACCTGGCCATCGCGCTGGACCTGAAGGCTGCCAAACGGCTGATCAGCCAGGCCGGTGGTGGTCTCGGCGGGGCCTTCACCGTCATGGAGCAGACCACCGCCGCCATCGCCCAGGCCGCCCGCAGCGCCGGCCTCACCGTCACCGGGTGGCTCGGCGCCCGCGAGATCGCCGCCGTGCTGCGCACCGCCTACGACCCGGCGGCCACCGCCCGCCTGCAGCAGTGGTCCTCCAGCGGCCGGGGCGAGGCCGATCCGGCCGCCGCCGGCCCCGTCGCCCAGGTCGAGGAGCCGGACCGGCTGATCACCGACAGCGCCCGGCACGCCACGTACTGGATCGAGAACTGGCCTCGCACCGAGACGAACGCCGGGTTCCTGCACGGGCTGATGTTCAGCACGGGCGTCCGCCGCGTCTTCTCCCTCATATACGCGCCCCAGGGCATCGAGTCCGCCCTGCGGGACGTGCAGCGCCGCAAGGCCGCGATCATCGCGGACGCCTCCGAGCGCCAGCGCCGCGGCCAGGTCGACTCCGAGGCCGACAGCGTCGAGTACGCGGACGTCAAGATCCGCGAGAAGCAGCTCATCTCCGGACACGCCGATGTCGCTCTGACCGGACTGCTCACCGTCTCCTCCGACACCGACCAGGCCCTCGACGCCGCCTGCGCCCAGATCGAGACCGCCGCCGCCGGCGCCCAAGTCGACCTCCGACGGCTCACGTTCCAGCAGGCCGACGCCTTCACCGCCAGCGCTCTCCCGCTCGCCCGCAACACCCTCTGACCGGCCCCGCCGCCCCGGCGGCCCCCTCCCAGTGAGAAGACGATGTCCCCCGACGACCGCCCCGGTGGCCCGGCCGCCGGCGACGCGCACCCGTTCCTGCGGGCAGCCACCGCCGGCCTGCGCCACCACACCCGCGCCCAGACGCCGGACGAGGCCGCCCGGCCGACCGACCGGCCCCACCTCGACACCCTCCACGCCCACCTCACCACCCTGCACCGCCTGGTCGACCAGCTCGCCGAGCACACCCGACCCGAACGGCCCGCCGCCGGACGGCACCTGGCCACCGCGCACACCCGCCTGTGGCAGGCCGCCGAATCCGTCCACGCCGCGTTCCACCTGCTGCCCGCCCCCGTCGGCGACGGCGACTGCCACCCCGAGCGGCTCCCCGAGGGACCGCCGGTCCTGACCATCTGCCAGCGCCACCTCGCCGCCGTCCACGCCGTACGGCGCAAGACCACCGCCGCCGACCTCGCGTCCTGACCTCCCGACCGGAAGCGAACCGTGTCCCACCGCCGCGCCAGCGCGACCCCCCTGTTCACCCCGCACGGCATCGACCGTGCCCAGCGCCGCGCACTGCGCAAGCAGACCGCCCGCGCCGAAGCCCGCGCCCGAAGCGCCGCCGGCACCGCCGCCGACCAGCAGCCCGTCGAAGCTCCCTTCCCCGAGGCCGTCTACCCGCCCACCGGGCGGCCCGGGCCCGCCTCCGCCCGCGGCAGCCGCCTCAAGCTCCCGGCCCACCGCATGACCACCGCCGTCGCCTCCGCCGCCTACCCCTTTCTCGCCGAAGGCGGACTCGGCGCCGACGGCATCTACATCGGCCGCGACCTCCACGCCGAGGGCAGCTTCACCTTCGACCCCTTCTCCCTGTACGGCCGCGTCGAAGGGTTCACCAACCCCAACGTGCTGCTCGCCGGGGTGATCGGACAGGGCAAGTCGGCGCTCGCCAAGAGCCTGGCCCTGCGCTCGGTCGCCTTCGGCTACCGGGTGTACGTGCCGTGCGACCCGAAGGGCGAGTGGACGGCCGTCGCCCAGGCACTCGGCGGCGACTCCATCGCCCTGGGCCCGGGCTTGCCCGGCAGGCTCAATCCGCTGGACGCGGCACCGAGGCCGACGTCGGTGCCGGAGGCGGAGTGGGGAGGCGAGGTCCGAAAGCGCCGACTGCTGCTCCTCGGCTCCCTCGCCCGCACCGTCCTCGGCCGCGACCTGCTGCCCATGGAGCACACCGTCCTCGACGTCGCACTCGACGCCGCGGTCACCCGTGCGACCGCCTCCGGCCGCCCGCCGCTGCTCGGCGACGTCGCCCACGCGCTCGCCGACGGCCCCGGCCTAGAACTGGCCGGCGGACTGCTGGCCGGACGCCTCGGCGATGCCGCCCGCGACCTCGCCCACGCCATGCGCCGCCTGGTCTTCGGCGACCTGGCCGGCATGTTCGACGCCCCGTCCACCACGGTCTTCGACCCGTACCGGCCGATGCTGTCCATCGACCTCTCACGCCTCGGCGGCACCGACGACGCCGCACTCGTCCTGGCCATGACCTGCGCCTCGGCCTGGATGGAAGCCGCCCTCACAGACCCCCACGGCGGCCGACGGTGGGTCGTCTACGACGAGGCGTGGCGACTGATGCGCCACCCCGCCCTCCTCATGCGCATGCAGGCCCAGTGGAAGCTCTCGCGCGGCCTGGGCATCGCCAACCTGATGGTCATCCACCGCCTGTCCGACCTGCTCTCCGCCGGCGACGCCGGCAGCCAGAGCCGCGCGCTGGCCGAGGGCCTGCTCGCCGACTGCAGCACCCGCGTGATCTACCGCCAGGAGACCGACCAGCTCACAGCAGCCGCCGGACTCCTCGGCCTGACCTCCGTCGAGACCGGCGCTCTGTCCCACCTCACCCGCGGGCGCGGCCTGTGGAAGGTCGCCGGCCGCTCGTTCGTCGTCCAGCACCAGCTCCACCCGGCCGAACTCCAGCTGTTCGACACCGACGCCCGCATGCACTGAAGCCGCGCGCCACCGGGCCACACTCACCGAGACCATTCAAGGAGCCCCATGGGCACCCCCAGCTTCATCGCCCGCCCCACCGATCCATCAACTGGCAGCCGTTTCCGAGGGGTCTATTGCCTCTTCGACGGGTACCCGGACCACCAGCTGCCGCTCCTGCTCGGGGCTCTGCGCTACCGGTTCGCCGGTGATCTCCATGCCCTGCGCCAGCATCTGCTCGACGCCCCACACGACTGGCAGGGCCTCGGGGTCGACCTTCTCGAAGGTGCGCCAGACCATGTGCTGGAGCAGCTCGACCCCCACACGGAGCGCTTCCCGAGCATGCCCCTCACCGACGTTTTCACGCCGAGTGGGGAGCCCGCCGAGCCCATCCCGATCACGGAGCGGAGCACCGGCGGCGACCTGGAGTGGGGCTACGTCCTGCACGACCAGGGCATCGAGGTCATCTCCCTGCCCTGGTACGACCGCGGTCCGCTCGTCAGCTGGAGCACCTCGCCGCTCGCCCGGATTCACCGCGCGCCGCTGCGGTGGGCCCCGGACAAGCCCGCTCCCGTCCAAGCCCCGCGCACGGGGCTGACGCTCGTCATGCCGCCCGGCCCGGCCCCCGCGTCACCCGCGCCGCGGCCCATCCGCTGACCACCCCGACCACAGGAGATTCCCTGTCCGCCCCGCAGGTCACCGTCGTCATCGCCACCCAACTTCGCCCCGACCGACTGCCCTACCTGCAGCAGATGCACGCGAGCCTCACGCGCCAGACCGTGCCGTGGGAAGCGGTTCTCGTCCTGGACGGGGCTGAACCCGGCCGGCTGCCTCCCACGATCGCCGCTGACCGGCGGGTTCGAGTCCTGGCCCTGCCCCGTCCGGTCGGTGCCGCCTGCGCCCGCAACCTCGGCCTGAGCGAAGTACGGACCGAGTTCGTGAACTGGGCCGACGATGACGATGTCTTCCCCGACTGGAGCCTGGGCGTACGGCTGGACGCATTCACCGAGCGGCTCGGGTGGGTCGCCGGGTACAGCGAGGACCTCCTGCCGGACGGCACCACCCGCCTCTGGGAATGCCCGACGCCGCCCGGCTTCCACGACGCCGGCGATGTCGTCACCTACTGGCCACGCCCGCAGGACACCATCCCGATCGGACCCACCACCATCCTGGCCCGCACCCGTCTGATGCGCGCGGCCGGCGGCATGGGCGGCCTCGTCCAGGGCGAGGACTACATGGCAGCCGTCGGCGTCACCGCCCTGGCCCCCGGCGTCCTTCTGCCCCTGCCCGTCTACAAGTACCGCAAGCACGAAGGACAGATGACGCGGGGCGCGCGATATGACGAGCTGGAGCTCGCCGCCCGGCGCCACGCCCACGCCTTCGGACACGCCCTGCGCAACACCTTCGTCACGGCACGGGCCGCTTGACCATGTCCGACCGTACGCAGGCCCACCGGCGTCCCGACGCCGAGATCATCCTCTGCACCAGCGCGTCCGCCGGCTCGTCGCCATCCCGGTCGGCGAGCAGTACACGTGGGCGGACACGGCCCTGCTCGTCACCGAAGGTTTCCAGCGGCACAAGAAGGGCGTCCACGTGCTGCGCGATCTCAAGGCGATGCCGAAGGTGATGCCCGCCCTCGCCCACGCCGCACGACAACACCGCGTCGTCCTGACCGCGAGTCCGCGCCCCTACCTCGGGGACTACGCGCGCGAGCTGGCCACCCATCTCCCCGGAACCTGGACGGCGAAGGTCGAGGTCTACGCCCATCCCGTGTGGCAGGAGGACTGGATGCCCCTGCTGTGGGACAGCGGTGAGCTGGCCGAGGCGATGGAGCACCGCCGGATCCCGTACGGAGCCGTCCTCAGCGACGGTGCCGGAACGGAACTGCTCCTGATCGAGCACCCCGGCAGCGCCCGCGCGTACCTGCTCGGGGCCTGCGCGACCAGCACCTTCGACGACAACTACCAGAACCCCTACGCACCCGAGTCCGCCACACTGCCGCGTTCGCCCGTCTGGCGGCCTCCCAGGTGGCGACGGAGTTCCTCCCTGCGTACGAGCGGGCCCTGCACGAGCGCCTGCTGGCCGCGGTCGAAGCCGGGCACGCACGACTCGAAGAGATCCGGGCTTCCGGCGGGAGCGACCTCGCCAGGCACTACGCCGAGGAGTCCACGACCATCTTCCGGCGGCTGCGCCCCCACGCCGCGGAGCTCCTCGCCCGAACCCGCAGCGCCGTCGTCGCGGGCCCCGAGGACTCCGTGGTCCTGGACCGGCTGCACGGCCTGCTCAACCCAGCGGGGACGACCGGCGATCCGCGGGCTTCGGTGTTCATCCCTCCCCGGCCACTCATGCCAGCCTCGGCCGACGAGGTCGGCCAGTGGCTCGCCGACGGCCCCTTGCTCCTGAAGCATGCCCGGACCGCTCGGCCATCAGCGCCGGTGTCCGGACCGCGCCCTGCGCTCGCTCCGCCTTCGCGCTCCCTCGCCGCTCCAGCTGCCCCGGTGACCGTCCGACGCCTCCCTCGCACCTGAGGACCAACATGCCCCCGCACTTCCACTTCGGGCTTCACCCCGAGCACGGTGTCGTTGCCCGCCCGACATCCGCGATCACGCCGCATCTGGCCAACTGGTTCCTGGTTCAGGAGCAGTTCGAGCCGGTCCCCGGCAGGACGGAGCTGTACCGGCTCACCAGCCCGGACCAGGACCCGCGACGACGCGGCCGACAGGCTGTCCACGACCTCCGCCGGCGTGGGTTCACCGTTCAGGCCGACATCAGCCTCGACCCGGCGCAGTCCGCCCCACCGCCCGCTCCTGCGCGGAGGAACGGCCTGGCCGAACGCCGGACCCGCATCGCCCAGGCGGCAGCGGGCCGTTCCACTCAGCGCCACGCCGGCACCACACCCTCAATCACCGCGCAGTCGCCCGTCGCTGGCCCCCCCCCGCCCGTGGCCGCGGCCAGCCGGAGGCGATGACCGTGGCCGAGGACCCGATAGGAGCTCGTCGCCCCGACCCCGTTGCCGGTGCCGAGCGCGCCGTCCGCACAGTGCAGCGGCTCCTTCCTTCGGGACTGGTTGAGCTTGCCGGGCGCGCGCCGCCTGACCGCAGCCAGCGGAGACGTCGGCCGGTATGAGCCGGGGGTCAGCCGCGCGACGGTCATTGACCTCGGTGACGAGGGCACCGGTTCAGACGTGCACGCTCTGGGGGCACCTGGTCACGCACATCCCAGTCCTGGGGACGGCAGCGCAGATGTACTGGTTCACGCGGACGCACTCGGGCCGCCCTGGTGCCCGTGGCCCCAACGATCCGAGGCTCAGCCGCCCCCTGGCCAGCAGCAGACGCAGAGGGCGACGGGTGACACCCTTGCTCGCTCGATGCAGCCCATGTTCACTGGCGACTGGTGCGAGGACGACAATCTGCGTGCGTTCCTCCTCGGTCTGCTAGCCAGCCGACAGGACAGGGAACGATGCTGGTCGCCGGTCGCTTTGAGGACGGGTTCGCCTACCAGGTGCGGGCCAGCGGAAACGCGGAGCAGCCGGTGCTCGGCTCCGTGCGCGCGGCCGCGCTAGTCGATCTACGCATGGGTGAGTCGATTCCGTTGACGCCGACGGGCTCGCTGCGTGTAGTAGCTAGAGGACGACGAAGAGGCGGCACTCGCATGCTGCGTCGATACACCGACGTCATCGAGGAAGACGCTGGGGCACATCGGCGGGCGCAGGCACATCGGGAATGATCGACCCCACTGCATCAGGCCTTCAATTCCGAATCGGGCGGCAGGCCATAAGCCTCTCGCCACTCCTTCATGAACTTATCAACCGACTTGGCATTTCCCTGTGACAGGTTGCCATAAAGGTCCACCAAACGGTCTAGGGATTCAATGGACCCATCCGGTGACGAAGTCGGAATTCTAAGCTCCTCCCCGTTAGGCAATCGACGCATGAAAAGCCCAATGACGTCATCCGACGTCACAGGATGCACCAATTCATCTACGAAGGTACGCCAGTCGACCAAGTAGACGCCCTTCTTCCTCCCGCGGTCCGAGGCCAGGTAGAAATCCTGTAGCCGCAACCCCGTGTGCGCCGACTCGTCGAAGCGGGGAACGAGCACATACGAGTGCACAATCGCGTGACAGAGAAGCAGAACAGGCAATCGTTCAGGGCGCGCCGCTTCGGTGTCATAAAACTTCTCGACGTGATGTTGATCTATAGCACCAGGGAAGAAGTCTTTGCGTACAGGCAGGAACGTGACACTAATAGGGCGTTCTTGAACCTCAACAGAGAGCTTCGCAGCCTCAATTAGCTTTCGCACGCCGAGACCAACCCGAAAAAGCGTGTCCTCAAAACGGACACGCCAGTACGCAACCCAGTCGTCACTTGCACGCGTGGGGGGCCAAGGCCACTCCCGCAGGTCATGTTCGAAGCGCTTCACCGCTCTATACAAGAGGAGTTTGTACGCCGGACCATCGTCAATCACTCGTTCATCTTAGTTTGGCGCGCAAGCCGGCGGGGGCATTTACCCACACCCCGGCGGGAGACAGGCGCGGCTGAGACACCCGCCGACGCGACGAACCCAAGTGCTGCGTTCGCCGCGTACGAAGGTCTGGCGGCGAGGAGACATCGCTTGATCAGGCTCCGAACGGGATCGCTCACCCAGACGGCACCTCCGCGCGGGACCTGCACGACACGCTGGCCTACCTCGGCGACGCCGAGCGTCTTCCCGGCCACCCTGACGACCTCGCCGATCTCGTGACCGCAGCCCTTCAAGGCCGCGAGCCTTGTGGAGGGGAGGATCGCAGGGATCGGCCGCTTCCCAGACGCGGGCGACGGAGAGCCGGCCTTCGTGGCGGTCGACGTGCCAGGGCTGACGGAGCTGCGTCAGCGGATCGTGGACGCGCTCGAGTCGTCCCCCGTTCACCTCCGCGCTGAACCTCGACCACGGCTTCACGCCCCCCATCACGCTCGTGTACGGCCTGCCGCTGGACACCGCTCCCACGCCGCCCATCCCGGTCGCCTTCGACACCGTGCACATCGTACGAGGACCGGACTCGACCCCAATCCGCCTGCCCGGCCCTCTCGCGGCCGATGAGGAGACCAACCGGCAGAGACAGCACCACGACACCCTTCTCTGGCCGCAGCGGAGAAGAAGTCCGCGCACCAGGCCGTCCGCCAGGCCCTGGCCGCGCCGCGCTGGGTTCGAGCGAGCTCCCGCGCAGTCGTCCTCGAAGACAAGTTCCCCGCCGGATCTACGTGCCCGGGCCCCCGTCCGGCGGGGCCGGCACCGCCGTGTACCGGCCCACGCTGCCCGGCCGGCCTGACCACCACCCCGCCTCTCAAACAAGGAGACCTTCATGGCTGTCCCCACCACGTTCGAGATCGTCCACAGCTGTGGACACACCGTCACCCATGACCTGGCGAGCCGCTCGGCCGACCAGCGGGCCGGTTACGCCCGATGGCTCGCGGCCCGTCAGTGCACCGACTGCTGGCGTGCCGCCCACCAGGCGGACGCCGTCAGCACGAAGGAGTGGCTCGCGCAGAAGCGCGCCGAGGAGGAGGCCGCCGCCGCGCACTGGGCGGCACAGTTCGACATGCCGCCCCTGGAGGGCCCCGAGACGATTCTGAGCTGGGGCTCGCGCAGCCGGCATCAGCTCGTGACCCGCGCCTACACCGAACTCGTCACCGAAGGAACGTGGGACGAAGCCGACTGGGCAGAGCTGGAGGAGCAGATCCGGCTGGTGACGCGAGCCGGATGGTGGGTCGACCAGCGCGACGCCGAGGGCGCCGATCTGCCCGAACTACTGGACGCCGCCAGCGACCGGGACCGGCCCACGGAGAACCCGTTCCGGTAGGGGCGCGGCGCGCAATATAGCGGCGAAGTCCCGGTTTCCGAAACCGGGGATTGTCCGGACCCTTTGTCTTCCACCGCCGCCCCGCGCCCATGTGGAAGGACCTCCGTGCCCGAGACCCGCCCCGTGTACCTGCCGCCCGACCCGATCACTCCGGAGCGGGACATCACCCACGCCCACTTCCGGCCCGGCGAGCACGTCGTGATCCTCAAGGGCGCGGCAGAGGGGCAGTTGTGGGGCGACGCGATGAAGGTCGTCGCACCGTCGTGGCATACGCCGACCGACGAGGACGGCTGGCGGCTGCTCGACCCGGACGGCGGCGACCGCTCCTACATCACCGCCCATCCTCGCTACATGGTGCACCTGTCCACCCGCTGCCCGGAGTGCCTGGTCCACCAGCAGGCGCTGCGCGAGTACCTGGTGGCGCGCGTCGGAACCGCCGAGGAGCCGGTCGACTGCCGCTGGTACTCCCTGACCGCGCTCAACCAGCTCGCCCACGTCGCCGACTCCGGCCGATAGCGCGGGCCGCCGGCTCACACGCGGCGGCAACAGGCGCCTTTCCCTCCCACTTCTTCATCCGGGCCTCCGGTCCGGCAGCGAGCGAGAGCATGATCATTCACGTCAACCGGCGCGGCATCAACGCCGTCGACGCCCTCGCCGACGCGCTCGGCCGTCCCCTCAGCCAGGACGAGGGCCTCACCACCGAGCCCGGCGGCAGCGTGGTGGCCCACTGGGATCAGCTGGACCTGTACACCGACGAAAACCGGACATGGACCACGTCGGACTGGGCCCAGCACCTCGCCGAACCACTGCGGGAGCGCCCCTTCGCCGCTCACCGGCACGCGATCCTCCACCTGTCAGTGAGACTGCACCCGCTCGACCGGAAGCTCTCACCCGCCGAGTGGTCTGAGATCGCGCACCGTCTGGCGCGTACAGCAGGTCTCGCTCCGCCGGGCGACGACCGGGCCTGTCGTTGGATCGCCGTACGGGACGAGCCGACCCGCATGGATCTGATCGGCAACCTCATCCGCCTGGACGGCGACTGGGCAGCCACTCCCCGCCGCCTGGCCCACGTCCTGGAGACCGAGGCGCGGCGGATCGAGACCGACCTCCTCCTTCACACCCGGCATCCCTCCGCGGAGGAGAGTGCCGCCGCACCGCAGGGTGCGTTCCCGCCGGCCCTGGTGCCGACCGCGACCAGCCCGCTCGCCGGCATCCTGAACCAGTTGGCAGCCGAGCAGACCGGGCCGATCGCGACGGTGCGGCAGCTGATCGAGGAGGCCGGACGCCAGGCCGCCGCCCTGCCCGGGCACGAGGCCGCCGCTGCCGGCCGGGACCTGTTCTGGGCGGCCCGCCGACTCCATGGTGTGCAGGAGCAGTTGGGCGAGATCGCTGCCCGTCTCGCCCCCGCTCCACCGGACTCGAGCCCGGCAATCTTCCCGCCGAGAGCCCCTGCCACCTCCACAGCGGTGAAGCGGTGAGCCGGGTGGAGACGGGCGCCGGTCAGACCGTGACCATCGCACGCGATCCGGCGAACGGCCTGATCACCGCGAGAGGTGGGGACGGCTTGGCCCACGGCATCCTGGAGCGCAGCTTCTTCTTGCAGGAGCGGCACGGAGTCACATGGCACCGGCTGTCCCCCACCGTCTCCCCCGAGGATGAACGGACCGTCACCCGCGTGGCCGTGGCGCGCCTCCAAGCCGCCGGATACCGGGTGCTCGCCGACGCGGAGTTCGCCTGGGACGGCACCGAAGCCCGCTACGTGACGACGGGCCGTGCGATCGAGAACCTCGCCGGCCGGATCCGCGAGTCCACCTCCGTGGACGAGCTCACCTACGATCTGGCGGAACTCACCGCCACGCACGACGGGATCGTCGCCTCTCTCGGTCATGTCCTGCATGCGCTCGCGGATGTCTATGACCGGCTCAGCGGACCGACCGATCCACGCTGGGGCACCCAACTGCGCAGCTCCGCCGAGCACGAACTTCGCCTCCTCGCGGCGCAGCTGCAGAGCGTGCGCACCAACCTCGCCGACCGCAGCGCGCCCCCCGACCGACGCGGACCTCACGCTCCGCCACCCGCGCCGCCGGCCCCTTCGAGCTCTACCGCCTCCGGACGGACCCGATGACCTTCCCCGCCCCCTCATCGAGGAGCCCATGCCCACCCCCCGATCCCTTCCCGCATACGACAACCGCGACCTGGAGTCGTTCGCCGCCGTCATCGCCGACACCCTGCCCGGCACCTGGACGGTCGAGTACCACCAGCACCGGCGCTACGACGATCAGTTCAAGCACGCCGAAGACGTCTGGGACCTCAACCTCGTCAGCGGCGCCATCGCCGAGTTCGTCCTGGGCGAGGATGCCCACCTCATCCGACACGACGGCACCCGGTTGTACGTCACGATCCGTCCACTGCACGAAGACGAGTTCCTCGTCGCGGCCATCGCCCCCACCCGAGACGTCGCTGCCGAGGCGTTCGAGGGGGTCCGCGAGCCCGAGGGGATCGCTGTGCCGGCCGACCCCGAGCTCGCCGCCCACGCCATCGACGCCGACCTCCTCCCCCGCTACGACATCGCCCTCGCCCAAGTCCGCCACGCCGCCATGAACCCGCCGCAGCCTGCCCCGCGCCCGGACACGATGGTCGTGATGACCTGGCGGGACGACGGCTCCCTGGCCGCCACGACGACAACCCGGCCCGCCGCCGAAGTGCTGCTCGCCGAGGGCTTCGTGTGGGAGACCGCCTCGAACGCGTACGTGCTGAGCGGGGACGACACCCGCGCCCAGGGCCACGCCGTCCAGGCCGCCGGTGCCCGCCTCGCCCGCCTCGGCATCGGCACCGCCCTGCGCACCGCACCCCGCTCCCCGGCCGACATCGCCCTGCCGGCGCCGCAGCCGGGCGCCCGGTCCGCCACCCGCACCCGGTGACGCCGGCCCCGCGCACCCGCTCGTCCGTCCCTCCGCTCGACGCCGCCCGCCATCCACGCCTCGCCGTCTTGCTCCTGCGGCGCTACCTGCGCGCAGCGGTCATCAAGGCCGGCGGTGGGCCCGACCGCTCCCCTGCGGCGCCGGTCGCGTCCGCAGGGCCGCCCGCTCCCGTCCACCGCCGCAGCCGCTGACCACCGTCGCGGGCTGCGGACCAACGCCTCGGATCGCCCATGAACCCGCCTGTCACCGACGACGCCCTCCGCACCGCCATCACCCAGCACCTCGACCAGCTCACCGCCCGCCTGCTGCGGGCAGACGCACAGCAAGCCGCACAGATCCTGGCCCGTGCCGTCGACATGGAACGCGGCATCCTCGGCAAGGTCCACGACCTCGTCAGTGCCGGCAGCCGGGCCTCCCGGAACCACGCCGCAGACGGAGCCTTCCCGGCGGAGGCGTGGCTGGCGCTCGGACGTGCCGCCAACACCCTGGCCAACCTCACCATCGACCTCGAACAGCACCAGGAAGTCTTCGAGAAGATCGGCAAGCAGCCACCGGCCCCGGCCACCGCGCCGCCGAAGGCCACCGCCTTCGTGGCCAGAGGACGGCACCGGTGAGCAAACGGCAACGGCAGTGGCCCGGCTGGGGCAGCCAGCAGGCCGCGCAACAGCACTACCTGATCGAGCCCCGCTACCTAGCCGGCGGCGGCGACCTGCGGCACGTCACCGAGTACCTGCGCGCCTCCGGCTGGACGGACAACACTCCCCGGTCATCCGCCGCCCTCGTCTTCGACTCCCCGGACAAGGCGGTCCGTGTCGCCTACCAGCCGCCGGGCGGCTGGCAGATCCACGGCGCCGCCCAGAGCCAGCAGCCGGCCTGGCAGGTGACGCTCTCCGCGCAGGCCCCGGTCGAGATCGTCGCCGGCCTCACCGACGCGCTGACCAAGGCCCGCTCCGCGCACGCCCCGAACGTGTGGGCACCGCTCTCCGAGCGAGGGTGGTCCACCAACACCGGCCAGGAGCACACCGCCGTCAGCCCCAACCGGGACGCCTTCGTCCAGTACGTCACCACCGGGCCGCAGCACTGGTGGATCGGCGCCCGAAACGAGCACGGGCCCGTCTGGAACCTCCAGGCGACCTCGACCACCCCCCTGTACCTGCTGCAGGGCCTGACCGAGGCCCTGGCCGATCCCGATCCGGTCATGCGCCCCCGCGGCCACGTCCCGCCGAGCAACCGCATCCGCGCGACCTCCGTCTCCGTGCTCCCCGACCAGCTCCGCGCCTGGCAGCAGGCCCGCATCACCGCGGCCCGCGCCGCCACCTGGGGCCGGAACTGGGTCGCGTCCCGGACCCGGACCCCCGCCTCCGCCCGCGTCGCCCGCAGCCGATGACGGCGACCGTCGTCCCGGAGCCCTTCATGCCCCGCCCCATCACGTGCCGACCTATCACCCGGGTGACCGAGGGACGTGCTGCCTGGGCTCGTGTCCCTGCACCTGCCGGAGCGGTCACATGGCCGTAAGCCACGCCCAGTGGGCGTCATACGCCGATGACCACCGCTCGAAGATCCCCTTCCACACCTCTCCCCGGCACCTCGCCGGACCCGGCGACCCCAGGCACGTCACCCACGCCCTGCTCGCCGCCGGCTGGAGGATCGCCTCCGCCCCCGGCGACCCCCGCACCGTACTGACCGGCCCCGACAACTCCCCCCACCAGCTCGTGCTCGATCCGTTCGCAAGCTCGTGCTGGCGGATCCAGCCCGCCGACTGGTCGTGGTACGCCTCCTTCGACCGCATGGTGCCCGCCGAGATCATCGCCGGATTCACCGACCGCCTCATCGACACGCCGCGCCAGACCGACACCGACCCATGGCAGCTGATGGAGAAGGCGGGATGGACCGTCGAGCAACGGCCCGATGGAACGCGCGAAGCCGTCTCACCTGACCCCCACCCGCTGCTGGCCGAGCTCGTTCCCATCGGCAAGGCCACCCTCGAACAGCCGGCCTGGCGCATCGAAGCCCAGCCCCAGTACGGCGGCGCGCGTCTGTGGCACATCTGGATCAGCGGCACCGTCTCCGACCACCTCATGACCGGCCTCGTCGAGCAGCTCGTCTCCACCGCACCCGTCATACGCGGCATGCACGACACCGACAGCCACGGTGCCCGGCAGGAGCCGAGCGGCTTGTCCCCCGAGCAGGTCCTCGAAGCGCACTTCACCCGGCTCGAGGCCGTCACCCGCGCCCAGCGCCGCACGCGCCTCGCGACATCTCTGCCGAAGCCTCTGCCGAGCGCGGCACCGCGGTCCGTATCCCCCCGCTGAACTCCCGAAAGAACTCCGTGCCCCGATCCCCTT
Organism: Streptomyces sp. NPDC003036; assembly: GCF_040611175.1. NCBI lineage: Bacteria > Bacillati > Actinomycetota > Actinomycetes > Kitasatosporales > Streptomycetaceae > Streptomyces > Streptomyces sp. NPDC003036. The sequence goes on from NZ_JBEXNO010000026.1 coordinate 51,433, forward strand.
CACCCGAGACAGCCGCCTCCGACCAGCGGCCTTCGCTCACGCGCCTGTCCGGCTTCCTGCCCCGGGCGGAGGACGAGACCGCCGCCTGGGAGCGGTACGCCGACGAGCACACCGACCTCGATGGCTGGCCGTACGACCAGGACGCCTTCGACAGACGCATGGCCGCCCGGGATGCGGCGCTCTGGCGTCTGTTCTCCCCGGTGCGAGACGAGGCAGCTCATCTCCTGGACACAGCCGACGCCATGATCGACCAGCTCGCCGGGAAGTCCGTTCAGACCCGATGGGTATGGCAACTCGACCAGCTACGCGGCGCCTTGGAACGGATCGACGCCGCTCAGACCGCCTTCACGGACTGGCAGGACACCTACCCGCACATGAGCGACGAGCTCGTCCACCGCGCGAGGGCGGCCCGGGAGAAGCGAGCCTGGGAGGGCCTGAACGACTGGATCACCCACGGCCGCGCCGTGCTGGAGATCCACGCCACAGCCCTGCGGGCCGGCCGCCCCGGTATTCGGCGCCCACTCCCGGCCCCGGCCGCGGTCCACTCCTCAGTCACCGCCCAGGGCCCGCGCCTCTGACCCCTCTCCTTCTCGCCGCCGTGCAGTTTTCGGCGGCGAGGGTGTGGCCTCCGCCCAGCGCTCGCCAGGTGCCGCCGCCGCAGAATCCGGGAGGCCCCCGCCCCCGCCATACCCGGTGATCACCGTCCCGACCGAAGGAATCACCCTGCCCTCTCCGTTCCCCTATCGCGCCGACCAGCACGCCTCCGCGCTCCAGGCACTGACCACGTTCCTGGTGCAGAGCGAGATGATCCTGGCCTCCTGGGATTCCTACTCTGAGAAGCACACCGACGCCGACGGCTGGCCGCACGACGAGGAGTCGTACGGCTGGCGCAAGGTTCAGCGGGACGCGCAGACCTGGCGCGCCTTCGAGCCCGTCCGTCGCGCCGCGCACGAGCTGCTCGCCACCGCCCGGTTCCAGCTACAGCACATCGCCGCCAGCGACGTCGAGCCCCAATGGCCATGGCAGCTGTCCGAGCTCGCCAAGTCCCTCGACCGCCTGGAGGCTCTCCGCTCCGAGTGGGCCGAGGCCCGTGAGGCCCGGCGCATCTCCCGGCCGGCGCACGATCAGCTCGTCGACGCCCTGGCCGAGCGGAATGCCGAGGCGTGGAGCGATCTGGACACGTGGGCCATCCACGGACACGCCATCCTCGACCTGCACTTCGTCGCGCTGAAGGCGCCGCCGCCTGCGCCCGTCGCCGTCGCGGACCCCACACTCCTGCTCACCACCGGCCGCCCGGCGGTGAGACGCTGATGAGCGACATGGTCGACCAGGCGCTCATCTCGCCCAGGTACCTCGCCGGCCCTGGAGACCCGGCATGGGTCACCGTCCCCCTGCACGAAGCTGCCGGCTGGAGCCACGGACACGAGCCACTGCTGCCGCGGGTCGTCCTCTCCAGCCCGGACCAGAAGACGCTCCTGCGGCTCGAACCGAATCCGAGCGATCAGTGGTGGCGGATCACCCACAACGGCGGTAACCCCTCGAACAGTTGGTACGCGTCCTTCGGCGGCCGGACGCCGGTCGAGCTGATCGCCGCGGTCACCGACCCCTCACCGATCCCGCCCACAACGAGCGGGCCGCCGCCGATCCCCTCCGGCCGCTGCGTCGGCAGGGATGGGAGACGGCACCGTCGGGCGAGTTCCGCTCCCCGGACGGCATCGTCAAGGGCGAGCGGATGACCTTCTCCGGCTCGAACGGCTGGTTCATCACCGCCGCGCTCGACGAGGACTACGTGCTGTGGCAGGCGCGCTTCGACAGCCGCACTCCCGCCGGCATCGTGTCGGCCTTCACACAGGCGCTCGCCGATCGCGAGCCGCTGCGGCGCACCCACGAGCAGACCCGTGGCCTCAGCCGGCAGGGCATCAACCTCCACTGGCAGCAGGCCACTGCCGTGAGCGTTGCCTCCGCGCTCCCCGACCGCGTCGAACGCCTCGCCGCCCGCCGTACCGGCACTCCCCCACCCCTGCCGCAGCCGCCGCGGACAGCGCCCCGCCGTACCCGCTGACCCTCACACCGCCCGCCGACCCCGGCGTCCACAAGGAACCCGCCCTTGCCCAACTCCCCCTCCACCAGCTCCGACGGCTACGACATAGCCCTCAAGATCGGCGGCGGCGCCCTCGCGATCGGCTTCCCCCTCGCCTCCTTCGCCTGGCTGTCCGGGAACCTCGCCGCCTGGGCGACCGGGACCGGCCCGTGGGTGCCCTACCGGCCGGCCGACGCTCTCCTCCACCCCGGGCAGCTGTGGCCCAATGCTGGAGAAACGACCCTGCTCGTCGCCACCCGCATCGTGCCCGTCCTGCTGACGCTCCTGATCGCCGCCGGCGCCGCAGGCATCTGGGCCCGGTACAAGAACCGGGCCAGTGGCCGGAAGAAGAAGGTCAAGGGCATGGCGAGCGTCCGCGACATCGAGCCGCTGCTCGCGAAGGCGATCGAGGCCAAGGCCCGCTCGCTGCGCCCGAGCCTGAAGAACGCCAAGCACATCGAGCCTCGCGACACCGGCATCCTCCTCGGCAACCTCCAGGGCACGAAGCACGAGGTCCGCATGGGCTTCGAGGACGTCGCGGTCGCCATCATGGCGCCACGTTCCGGTAAGACCACCTCGCTCGCGATCCCCTCCATCCTCACCGCGCCGGGACCGGTGCTGCTGACCTCCAACAAGGCCGCGGGCGACGCGTACACCGCGTGCTACGACGCCCGCAGCCGAGTCGGTCGGGTGTGGTCGATGGATCCGCAGCAGATCGCCCACGCCGAGCGGACCATGTGGTGGAACCCGCTCACCGACGCGCGCACCCTCGACGGCGCGGGCCGGCTGGCCGGGCACTTTCTCGCCGCCTCCGTCGATGCGAACCAGCAGGGCGACTTCTGGTCCAAGGCCGGCAGCAACATCCTCAGCCAGCTGTTGCTGGCGGCAGCGCTCGACGAGCGGCCGATCACCGACGTCATGCGCTGGCTCGCCTTCCCGTCCGACCGGCGCCCGCTCGACATCCTGCGCGATCACGGATTCTCATCCGTCGCTTCCCAGTTGAAGGGCACTGTCGAGGGCCCGCCGGAGACGAGGGACGGTATCTACGAGACCGCCCGCCAGTACGCCTCCGCCCTGCTCAACTCGGAGATCGCGGCCTGGGTCACCCCGCAGAAGGATGTGCCCGAGTTCCGGCCGACCGACTTCGTGACCTCCTGCGACTCCCTGTTCCTGCTGTCGAAGGACGGCGGCGGTGGCGCCTCGGCGCTGATCGCGGCCTGCGCGGACTCCGTCATGCGGGCCGCGACCGCCCAGGCCGAGCGCGCCGGCGGCCGACTGGACCCGCCGATGCTCGCAATCCTCGACGAGGCCGCCAACGTGTGCAAGATCAGCGACCTGCCGGACCTGTACTCCCACCTGGGCTCGCGCGGGATCATCCCGATCACCATCCTGCAGTCCTACCGCCAGGGGCAGAAGGTGTGGGGGGACGCGGGCATGGACGCGATGTGGTCTGCGGCCACCGTGAAGGTCATCGGCTCGGGCATCGACGACCCCGACTTCGCCGACAAGCTCTCGCGGATGATCGGGGACCACGACGTCGAGACGACTTCCACCTCCGTCTCCGACTCGGGCAAGTCGACCTCGATCAGCATGCGGCAGGAACGGATCCTGCCGGCCGACGCGATCCGCGCCCTGCCCAAGGGCTCCGCGCTGTGCCTGGCCACCGGTATGCGCGTCGCGATGCTCGACCTGCGCCCCTGGTACGCCGAGCCCGGCGCCGACGAGCTCGCCGCCGCGTCCGCCCGCGCGTCGAAGGCCATCACCGCCCGAGCACTCGCCAAGACCAGCCCCCAACGGGCCGATTACGACTCTGCCGCGTGACCGCCCGTGTGCCAGCGTAGGGCGTCCGGCCCTTCCGGCCAGGACGGCATGTCGCGATCGAGTTTGCCGTAGCCGTCGGCGCGCTCGCGCCAGAAAGGAACCCCCATCATCACAGCCTCATCCGCTTCGGATACCGCTGCGCCGTTCGCTGAAATGCACTCCCGCGTCGACTCCTTGGACACGGTCCCGAGGTCCGGCATCTGGGAGCGGGGGCGGCGCCGATGACGTCCGGATCTGTCTCCGGCGCCGCGGTGTCGGCCGAGCTTCTTCCGGCCCGCGTCCTCACCCTGGCCGAGCAGACCACGCGGTTCCGTGACCGACTGGCCACGTTCCAGTTCAACGATCCGCTCGCCCCTGACGAGGCCCTCGCCCACGCCGAGGCCGCCGCCCAGCTCGCCTTCGCCACCAAGGCCGTCGCCAGGGAGGTCGCCGAGTCCGTGTCTACGTAAGCCCTGGCATCCGGGACGCAGTCAGCCGCCTCCAGCTCCTCGCCCGGCAGGCCCAGTTGGCGGACGAGCACCTGACGTGGGTCCGAGTCTATCTCGGCGATCTCCCACCCGAGGAGCGAGCGCAGCGGCCCCATCCGCCCGGCCCGGTCCTTGACACCCTCCTCGAAGCCGGACGGCACGTTCGGGAGGCGGACACGCTGACCGCGCTCGGTGCACCCGAGCTCTGCGCACCGCCGCAGACCTCGCCGCCGCGCTGCGTGCCCAGAAGTTCAGCAGCCGGGCCCATCCCATGTCGCCCGCGCAGTACGCCGCCCTGCACGCCGCCGCCTCCGGATACGTCACCGTCGACAACCTCGGCTCTCAGGAATGGGCCTCGAACCGGCTCGACCGCCTCTCGATGGCCACCGTCCGCTCCCTGGAGTCGCGCGACTGGGTCCACCGCGAGGCGTACCGCCCTGGCCGTCCGCCTTCACCTCACCGAAGCCGGACGTGTCGCTCTCGCCTCCCGGCTCGGCCGCACGCCGGTCGTGACACGCCCGTCCGCTGCCGCGGCACAGCCTGCCCGCACCCGTATCCGCTGATCCAAGGACCCCTCCGTGCATCCCTTCCACCTGTTCGCCGTCGCAGTCGCCCACCGACTCCCCGGCACCTGGACCACCATCCGCCACCGGTACCCGCGCCCCGCGGACCAGTCCGTCGACCTGTGCCGGATCTGGACTCCCTCCGAAGACCGCCCGTCCCCCGCTGGCCGCGAACGCGCCGCGACCCTCCGCCGCGCTGACGGCCTGGCGCTCTACCTCGCCGAACACCGCCAGCGCCGCGTCCTTATCTGCCCCGTCGTCCCCCTCGGCCTGCACGAGGACATCACCGACCGACTCCGCGCCCCGCCGTCGGTCGCCGCTCCGCTCGATCCGGCCCGCGCCGCCTGGCGGATCACGGACCGGGTCCTGCCCCGCTACACCGCCGCCGTGTCCGATGCCCGAGCAGCGGCCCGCGCCCTGACCTTCCAGCGCGCACACCGCTCTCTACCGCGCCGGGCCCCTGCGCCCCACGCCCGCACCCGTTGAAGCCCTCCTCCCCCCGGCAAAAAGTCCCGGAGAACTCGCAGATGCCCGAACAGCGACCCATTGCACCCCACTTCACGGTCTGCGTGCAGATGCTGACGCTAGCGGCCCGGTACGCGCAGTGCTTCGACGCGCTCGACGACCGCACCCTCAGCGCGCCGACGGCGGACGAACGGATCGGCCAGCAGCTCGTCACCGTGAAATCGCTCGCCCAAGACGCGGCTGCCGTAGGCACGGCACACCGGGAACTGCCGATGCCTCTCATCGATCACAACGACGCCACGGTCGGCTCCAGGTTGGCCCAGCTCGCGGTCGTAACGACCGCGGCGGCCGACTCGCTCGCACGCGCGGTCGAAGGCTTCGACGCCACCTCGGCCAGCTCTATCGAGACGAGGTTGACCAGCGTGCAGGCGGCCCGTGACCTGCTCGCCACCGCCGCTACAGACCTCGTCAGCTGCGCCGAGCGCGTCGCCGCCGAGATGCACCGCTACCGCAGCTCCTACTCGATACCGGAGGTCGGTGCCCACGTCAGCCTCACGACGGAGCGGCTCCAGGTCCTCCGGCTCGTCACCACGGGCGCGGTCTCGGTCGACGAGGACGGCCACACGTGGGTGGGCATGAACAAGGACGCCGTGCGAGCGAGCGTGCTCCGCTACCTCGACCAGCAGGGCCTGATCACGGCGGAGCCGTCCGCCTCCTGGGCCGACGAGATACGCGTCGCGTCCACCTCGATGGGCCGGCTCGTCCTGGCGGCCACCCTTAGCCGGCCGGAACGCCGTGAGGACGAGCACCAGCCGACGCCCACGACGGCACGCGCCGTGTCCTCCACACCGGCACGGGGAGCACGGTGACGGTCTTAGCCCCGTTCGTGTCCTTCCCAGAGCAGCTCCTCGCCTTGGGGACCGAACACGTCCTCCAGCACGACGGCTGACCTCCAGTGCCATGAGCCTCTGACGTCGGTCGCGACGCCCCCACGCGATGGCCTCCCGCAGTGTCGCCCCCGACTGCTTCGCCTCCCCGGCCTCTCCGCTTCACCTGCGGCCCAGAAAAGCCCCACCACCCGCCCAAGGAATTCTCATCTCCACGCACACTTCCCCTCAGTTTCGCGCACTCTCCCTCGGTGCTGGAGTTCAGTCCAGCACACTTCTCGCCCTCTCCGCGGAAGGACTCCTCCCTAAAGTCGACTACGCAATATTCGCCGACACAGGCTGGGAGCCCAAATCCGTCTATCGCCATCTCGACCATCTTGAACAGGAAATTGCAGCACCGGCCGGCATACCCGTCCTGCGGGTTTCGTCCGGGCACATCCGCAATGACGCCCTGAACCCCGATCACCGCTTCGCATCCATGCCGCTCTACATCCTGAACAAGGACGGGCGACCTGGGATGACAAGACGCCAGTGCACAGTTATCTGCACCAACTCCCCTCGTTGATCGGCGTGATGGTCAGTGCGATCAACGAGGAGAGACACCTTGGAACTGCGGCATGAACTGATCGAGGGGCGGGCCGAGCTGCCCCGGGTGGGGGCCGTTGTCCCCGCTCGGGGCGTCCACCCTCCGTACATCGTCGTGAACGCGTACGACGACGAGATCGAGGCGGCTACCGCCTACCTGCGGGAGCTGGCACTGAACGACTGCAGTCCGCTGACGGTACGGAGTTACGGGTACGGCTTGCTGCGGTGGTTCCGGCTGCTGTGGCTGCTGGGGGTGGCCTGGGAGAAGGCGACTGAGGCTGAGGTCGCAGTGCTGGCGGGGTGGCTGAGGACGGCCTCGAACCCGCAGCGCCAGCGGACGCGGCCGGGTGGAGACGCGCCGGGGTCGGTGAACCTGAGGACCGGCAAGGCGACTCTCCGTGCCGGGTATGCGCCCAGGACGATCAACCACGCGTTGTCGGTCGTCAGCGGCTTCTACGGGTTCCATGCCCATCAGGGCAACGGGCCCGTGGTCAACCCTGTCCCTGTCTCGCCGCAGCGCCGGCGGGCCCTGGCTCACCGAAGCCCGTTGGAGCCGCGGCCGGTCGTGGGACGGGCCCGGCTTCGGCAGAAGGTCTCCGACCGTCCACCCCGCTCCATCCCCGACCGGCTTTGGGACGAGCTGTTCGATCGCATGGGCTGCGAACGCGACCGCGCCCTGCTGGAGTTCTACGTCTCCAGCGGCGCCCGCGCGGTCGAGCTCCTTGGGGTCGGCGTGAACGACATCGACTGGGCCGGCCAGCGGATCTACGTGATCTCCAAGGGCACGCGGGAGAGGGAAGCAGTGCCGGCCTCGCCGCAGGCGTTCGTCCGGCTGGCCCGCTACCTCGACGAAGCGGGCACACCGCCCCAGGGCGAGCCGGTCTGGCGAACCCGTCGCGGCAATGACCGGCCCCTGTCCTATTGGGCGATGCGCCGGATCATGCAGCGGTCGAACGAGCTGCTGGGCACGAACTGGACCCTGCACGACCTCCGTCACACGGCGGCGTCCCGGATGGCCAACGGCGGCAAGCTCACTCCGGTCGAGGTCCAGGCAATCATGCGGCACGCCAACATCCAGACCACCAGCCGCTACCTGACCGCCCGGGTGGAGGAGATGTTCGACAAGCTCACCGAGTACTACAACACCCCCCGGCCCGCGACGAGCTACCCCACCGGGTACGCCGCAGATGACATCAAGGCGGTGTTCGGTGCCTAGGTCACAGGCCAGCCCGACCACAGGGGTCAGCCGCCGGCACGGGCCCATCGTGGAGGGTCTCACCTTCCCAAGCCGATTCGTGGGCGGCCCGATGAAGCCTCAGGCTGCGGTCGCGAAGACGCCACCGCGCCCGCATGGAGAACTGTCCGGTGCCTCGATCAACCACATCTCCAAGCTGGCCTTCGATGTCTGGGACGACGCTTCCACCGTCACGCGCCACCAGCGCGCCCAGGCCACCCGAGGGATCCTTCAGTACCTGTCCACCCATCCGGGCCAGACCTGGCAGGAGCGCTGGGATGTCAGCCCTCTGGGCAAGGGACTGATCAAGGCGAACACCCTCGGTGCCCGCAGGACGACCGGCCTCGCAATCACCCCCGGGGTCCGCACGCTGTTCTGCCTCCGCGTCGTTCAGCCCACGATGCTCGCCTTTCGGCAGAACCAGCTCAACAACTTCACGCCCCTGTTCATCTCGGCGCAGAACGACCCGCTGCTGATCACCTTCGAGGAGCACATCGCCGCACAGGACTTGCGGCTCAAGCACCAACGGGAGGCCGTGCTCGACATGTGCACCCTCCTCACCTATCAGGGCGTCGCGCTGTCCGACGTCACGCCGGAGTCCATCCTTCAGTACGCGCACGACAACCGCCTGGCCCGCTGCCGTCTCCAGCCCGGTCAGCCTGCCTCCAACCGCCTGTTCGGGCACGGAATGTGGACGGCCCTCATCGCCATGGGCCGGTTCCCGACCTCCACGCCGACGACCATGCGGGCGGCGATGATGCGAGGCCAGCGGACCATCGAGGAACTCGTCGACCAGTACGGGGTCCGCGACCAGGCCGTCCGCGGTCTGCTGATCGACTACTTCGGCCGGCGCCGAGCTGATCTCGACTACTCCAGCCTGAAGCAGCTCGCGCTCCTGCTGGTCAAGCACTTCTGGGTGAAGATCGAACAGCTCAACCCTGATCAGCAGGGCCTTCGGATCGCACCGGACCTCTACACACGCTGGCGCGAGACGATCCGTCTCAAGGACGACGGCACTCACCGGATGGGCCAGGACGACATCGTCATCTCAGTCCGGAGCTTCTACTACGACCTGCACACCTGGGCTGCTGACGAACCCGAACGCTGGGCAGCCTGGGTCGCACCGTGTCCCGTCCCGCCCGGTGAATTCCACGGCCTGGGCGTCCGCCGGCGGAAGGGCACCGAACGCTCCGCAGACCGCACCCGGCAACGCCAGCCCCTCTTGCCCATCCTGGTCGAGCACGTCGAGTCCCGCTACGACCAAGGCCGGCTCCTACTCGAACGCGCCGAACAAGCCGCCGATGGCGAGGAGTTCAGCCACGCTGGCACCGCTTTCTGCCGGGTGATCAGCGATTCGGATCGCAAGCTTCTCCGGCACGGCGACGTCGTCCCCACCCGCGTGCTGAACCTGAACTCCGGCGAACTGGTGACCGTCGAGGCAGACGAGGAGGCCGCGTTCTGGGATTGGGCAGCGGTGGAGACCTTGCGGCACTCCGGCGTCCGCATCGAGGAGATGTGCGAGCTGACCCACCTCAGCATCCGCCAGTATCAGCGCGCGAACGGCGAGGTCATCGCCCTGCTGGTCATCGCTCCGTCCAAGACCGACCGCGAGCGCGTCATCCCGATGTCGGCCGAACTGTTCCACGTGATCGCCTCGATCATCCGCCGCCACGGCCGGCGGGGAAAGCCGATCCCCCTGGTCAGTCGCTACGACCCGCACGACAAGGTCTGGAGCTCGCCGATGCCCTTCCTCTTCCAACGCCAGAACGGAGCGATCGGCTCGAAGATCTTCAATCCCGGAACCATCCAGAAGATGATCAGTCGGCGCTGTGAGGACCTGGCCGAGACCCACCCCGGGTTCCGCGGACTGAAGTTCACCCCGCACGACTTCCGGAGGATCTTCGCCACCGAGCTCGTCAACAGCGGCCTGCCCATCCACATCGGCGCCGCGTTGCTGGGCCACCTCAGCATCCAGACCACCCGCGGCTACGTCGCTGTCTTCGACGAGGACGTGATCCGCCACTACCAGGCTCACCTCCACCAGCGGCGCCAGGTCCGGCCCTCGGAAGAGTACCGGGACGCCACCGAGCAGGAGTGGACCGAGTTCGAGGAGCACTTCGACCGCCGCAAGGTCGAGCTCGGCTCCTGCGGACGCCCCTACGGCACCCCCTGCCAGCACGAACACGCCTGCATCCGCTGCCCGATGCTCCACGTCAACCCCAAGATGCTCGCCCGGCTCACCGAGCTGGAAGCCGACCTCCTGCAACGCAGGACACAGGCCGAGGCCGAAGGCTGGATCGGCGAGATCGAGGGCATCGACCTCACCCTCACCTTCCTCCGCGCGAAGCGCGACGAGACCCAACGCCGAGCCCAGCGACCAGCAGTCCACCTCGGCATTCCCACACGCCGGCGTCCCCAGGAGTCCGAATGACGTTTCACAGACCGACGGCCGATCCAGAACCTCGAACGCCTTGCGGCCCCCCGGAATATGATCGAACGGAACTGCCGTCCATGCCCGGCTCGCGGGCCCTCGGCCGGTCCGGCCTCGACCTGCTCCCGTGGCCGGACCACCGCACCTATCGCATGCGAGCCTGAGCCAGTCCAGCCACTCCGCCGCACCGAACACATTCTCTTCGCGAAACCGACATCAAGAGTCATGCAGGGGAAATCATGCCTACCCTTCTCTATTACCCATTGGCTAAGCCTCCAGTGAATGTGGTCCACGAAGCGTTGCTGTACTGGGACGGCATCGCTTCGATGGTATCGGATAGACAAGAAACGTATGAACGCACGCTCATGGGCGCGCTGCAAGATCTCAAGGATCGGGGATTTTACCACCCCATTAACCTTAAGCGTCATTACAGTCTGCTAGCTAACAGGGAAATCGAGGACTTTCCTGGAATGGTCGATCGGCTCCATGCACTCGGCCCCCACAGGGGGCGCCCCGTCTACCTCGACGATGGGGGAAAGGTGGGATTCCGTCTCGAAGAGGGGCTTATCGCACTTGGTGTGGCCCGACGTCATCGATTCTTCGAGCGTCCCAATCTTGGATCCCTCGTCATTCCTGAGAAGGCGCTACTCATCCTGGCCAGCACCATGGCTCAGGAGGTGGCCCGCTCGACAACGAGTACCTCCTACACGCCCTATACCGATCAGTCCACGGCTGAGGAACTTTCACTGAGGCCGAATTCACGGTCCGCTGTGTCGGCTTGGCGAGTGGAACTTGGCCGCATGCTGCCCATGCCGGCACCAGGAACCCCAACCTCCGAGGTTCTGGCCTTCCGTGAAAAATACGCCGCCGAGCGAGAACGTTTGATCAAGGCAACTCAGGCCATGCTCAGTGAGCTCAACCGGCACTGGGAACACCCGGCCGATGTTCTTCAACGCATGCGCAGCGAACTGACCCAGGCACGCGACGACTATCAGGGAGCTGTAAAGAGCAGTCGCATGGCGTGGATCACCAGGTCAATCTCCGCCACGGTGGCGGTAAGCACCGCGGTAGTCGGAGCCCTGGCCGTCCCAGACCTAGCGTGGGCGGCCGGTATCGCCGGAAGCATCGGGTTCAATATTGCCACTCGCGAGGTTCGTCCCGTGATGCAGAAGAAGCAAGAGCATCCGTTCAGCTACCTCCGGCTCGTCGAGAAAGAACTGTCGTAGCAGCGGCTTCGTGGCCGATTTACTGGAGAGCGGGTATTGCTGAGCATCTGGGCGGACCGGAGATCCGTATCTCGCGCGGACTGCGGCGCCGCCCGCAGCCACCGAGCAAAAGCCCGACGAGCAGAGCTGCCCGTTACTGGACCAAGGAAGAAGCCAGCGCTACCGCGGTCCGGCCGAGGAAGACCGCTGAGCAGCACGCGTCAGGCGACCGCGTCCCTGAGCAGGCAGCTTCGGGGACGAGGGCATCGGCGGTCTACTGGAGGCTGACGCTCACGCCTCGTTCCTCGAAGATCTCCAGGAGCAGGTCGAACAGCGCAACCTGGCGATCGCCGCCAGCGGGCACGCGCTCCACCAACCGTGCCCTGGCCTCGGCCGAGGAACCCCAGTGCAAGGTGAACGGAGTGGTGGCGCCCCAGCCGCCCCTCAGACAGTCGTCCAGAGCGTCAAGGTTCCAGCCGAAGTATCCGCCGGGCCCGTTGATGGCTTCACCGATCGTGCAGTAGAAGGTTTCCTTGTCGACGATGTGCCGGCCGTTCAAGGTGAACGCCTGGCCTGCGGGCGCATCGGGCTTTCCCTGGCGTTGGTACTCCCGGGACCACAGGGCCACCGACAGCCACGCGTGTCTGTCCGCGGGTGCGAGTTCGTGCCACATTCCGGTGCGGTTCAGGCGACCAGTCCGGAGCAGATCCCACGCTCGTTCCGCTCCAGGCAAGGCGTTCTCGCACCACAGCGTCACCGTGAGGTCGACGAGGCCGGCTCCACGGGCGGAGGGCTTGACGTCGACGACGGTGACCTCGTTGACGAAGTAGAGGACCCCATGGTGGCACCGTCGCCGTCGAGGAGCTCGAACCAGGCGTTCCCCGCCATGGCACGACGACTACCGACATGAGCGACGCTCTGCAGTAGGCCACCCTGCGGGAGGCAACCTTCGAGGTGCACTCGGCGAGCGCCCTCCTCAGCCGGCAGAGGCGTGAAGAACCCCTCGGCCTCGTGGGCAAAGCCCCAGAAGTCGCTGTCGTCCTCGTCCGAGGTCAGCGTGTACTTCTGCCCCTCGCCGCCCCGCCCTGATGTTCGCATCGCACCCCCCAATGAGAGCGCTGATCCTACCGACGCGCGGCGACCTGCCGGGCGGTCGCCGGCGCCGTCGCGCCCCCTGACCCCATCCCATCCATCTCGGAGGTCCTTTGACGAGCCACATAACCGCCGTCACCCGTGAGAGTGAAGTGCAGAGAAGCACCGGCGAATACAAGATAAAGCCGATAAAGCAAAAGGTTCGCGAACTGCTCGGCTACCCGTACCCGACACGGGTCCCCAAGAGGGTGTTCGTCGAGCAGTGGGTCGGCATCTCCACCGACGAATTCCATCGCGCCAAGGACGCCGACGTCCAGTACATGCGGAACGTTCATCCCCTGATCGAGATGAACTGGTCGCGCTCCGATTGTGTTGACTATCTGACGTCCCTCGGTCTCGCCGACACCCCGAAGTCCAGCTGCCTGGGGTGCCCTTTTCACGGGAATGCCCAGTGGCGGCACATACGTGACACCTCCCCTGCGGAATGGGAGGACGTGGTGGAATTCGATGCGGCCATCCGTAAGGGGAACGCGCGGGCCAACGCCACGGGGAACGTGCTGCTCGGCGAAGCCTTCCTCCACCGCTCGCGCGTCCCCCTCGGCCAGGCCCCGATCGACCACGTCACCGCCGCCGAGCGCGCCGCGCTCGGCGAGGACGCCGCAGCCGAGCTGGAGGACGGCGTCGTCAACGGCTGCTCTCCGTGGGCCTGCCGCAGTGAAGTCGAGGCGGTGCAGGACACGTTCGGGCTGACGGCGTGATCACGAGCCGCGATCTCGTGGTCGACCTGTTCGCGGGCCCGGGCGGCTGGAGTGTCCCCCTGCACCGCTTCGGCATCCGGGACGTGGGACTGGAGTGGGACGAATGGGCCTGCAAGACGAGGGCGGCGGCCGGGCTGCTGACCGTCCGCACGGACGTCGCGATGTATCCATGCCGGGTCTTCGCCGGCCGCACGCGCGGGTTCATCGCCTCGCCGCCCTGCCAGGCGTGGAGCAGGGCCGGCAAGAGGCTCGGTCTGGTCGACCAGCCGCTCGTCCACCAGGCGGTCGCCGATCTCGCCGCCGGCCTCGACACGCGCAGGAAGCTGCTGGCCGCCTGCCGCGATGAGCGTTCCCTGCTGGCGGCCGAGCCGATGCGCTACCTCCACGCCCTGAACTCCGTGGGTGAGCCGGAGTGGGTGGCGATGGAGGAGGTCCCCGACGTCCTGCCACTGTGGCGCCAATACGCGGCGATCCTGCGCGGCTGGGGGTTCTCCGTGTGGACGGGCATCCTCAACTCGGCCGATTACGGCGTCCCACAGACCCGCCGTCGGGCGATCCTGCTCGCCTCCCGCGTCCGAACGGCCGCGCCTCCGGCACCGACTCACGCCCGCGTCGCCGAGCCCGAGTCGCTGTTCGGGCCAGGCCGCGCGAGGTGGGTGTCGATGGCCGAGGCTCTCGGCTGGGGCGCGACCGACCGTCCCGTGCCGACGGTCTGCGCCGGCGGCGGCCCCGGAGGCGGGCCCGAACCCTTCCCGTCCGGCGCCCGCAAGACGCTGGCCGACGCCCGCGAGCGCGGAACCTGGGCGGCTGCGCCCGCAGTCGAGGGCCTCGTCCTCAAGCCGCAGACCCGTGGGACGGGCTGGAGCGCCCGGCACGGCACGCGCGGCGACACCCCGGTCTCCGGGCCCGCCCCGACGTTCACCAGCACGGCGACCCACTGGACCTGGGCCCTGCGCAGCAACAACCAGACCAACGCCACCGTCCGGGAGGTCACCGAGCCCGCGGGCACACTGTTCTTCGGGCACCGCGCGAACGCGTGCACCTGGGTCGCCCGGCCGACCACCGCCGCGCAGGACACGGAGAGACCGCCGCCGGATCCGATCCGGATCACCGCCTCCGAGGCCGGCATCCTGCAGACCTTCCCCGCCGACTACCCGTGGGCCGGGAACAAGGGCCAGCAGTTCTCCCAGATCGGCAACGCCGTCCCCCCACGTCTCGCCGCACACCTCCTCGCCCCGCACCTCGACCGCACCCTCTGCGCCGACGACTTCACCCTGGCTGCCTGATGCCCCACGCTCCCGACCTCTCCGACGAGGAACCGCCGTACGAGCCGGACGAACGCGAACCGGTGTACTACGCCGAGCAGGCGCTGCTCGGCGCCCTGCTCCTGCGGCCCGAACACCTCTCCCAGGCCGACGCGCTGGAAGGCGACGCCTTCTCCCACCCGGCGCACGGAGCGCTCTTCGCCGCCATGCGGACCGTACAGGCGCCGGGGCTTCCGAGCCCGCCGGACGGCCTGGACTGGCTGCAGGCCGTCCTGGAAGAAGCCCGCCAGGAGGCGCCGGCCCTGACCGCCGCCTACCTCCACCTGCTGATCTCCGCCTGCCCCCGCCCCGAGCACGCCGGCGCGTACGCGGCGATGGTGCGCTCCGGGCACGCCCGGCGCTCCATCCGGCTCCATGCCGAAGCTCTGGCTCAGGCCGCCCAGAACGTCACCGTGCCCGACCGGCCGGTGCACGTCCTCGCCGCAGCCGACGCGCTCGCCCACCACCTCGACACCCTCGCCCGTACCGTTCCCACCCACCCCGGCACGCTGCCCCGCACACCTCTGCCGCCCCCGCCCGTGTCACCCCAGGACGACGAAGCCGAGGACCAGGAACGGATGCTGCTAGCCAGCGCCGTGTCCGCTCCGGCGTCCGTAGGCCATATGCGCTGGCTCGCACCGGAGGACTTCACCGACCCGCTGTGCGCGGGGCTGTGGCAGTGCGTCTCCGCGCTCGCCCACCGCGGCGAGCCGCTCGATCCGGTCACCGTCATGTGGGAGGCACAGCACCGCGGGCTCCTTGCGGCCGGCGTCACCGCGGCCGACCTGGTCGTCCTGCTGTCGACAGCCGCCCTTCCCCCGGAGCACTGGGGCATCCAGATCGTCGAACGCGCCCTGCTCGCCCGGGCCTGGCACACGGCCGGCCGGATCACCGCCTACACCGAGGACCCGGCGAACACCGTCCACCAGCTGATCACGGGCGGACGCCGGGCCCTGGCCGACCTCACCGCGGTCCGCCGCCGCTGGCAGCAGGCCACCCGACCGCTCGCCGAACCGGACGCACCCGTCTCCTCACGCGCCGGCCCGCCCAGCCGCGCCCCCACCGTCTCGCGCCCGCCCGCGCCCCCCGCCGTACGGGCCGCCGCCGGCCGAACCCCGTAACCGAAGGACTCCCGATGCCGTACGCACCCGCCGACGCCCACATCCGCTTCACCCTGCACCCGGACCACCATCCCGCCGTCATCGCCGCCACGTCCGGGCCGACGAGCGACGCCGCCCGCTCCCACCTCCACGACCTCGGGTGGCGCAGCACCGACCCGACCACGATGGTCCTGGCCCGCATCGACCGCGAGGAGCCCTACTACACCGCCAAGGCCGCCGAACAGCTCCGGCAGTACGGCTTCACCACCGAGATCGCCCCCGCCCTCCAGGAGGAGATCGACACCGAGTGGAGCTGGGCGAACTACCCCATGCCGTGGTGCACCCGCGACGAGATTCGCGAGGTCGGCGCCGAATCCCAGCGCACCCACGACGACATAGTCGCAGGCCGGCTGATCATCCACCTGCACGCCGACGACGGCCAGAACACCGTGGCCGTCGGCTCCTACGCCACCGGCGTGCGCCGGCACGTGCACCTCCACGGCGAGAACCACCTCCGGCAGATCGCCACCTCGTACGACACCGAGGGCGAGGCCGTCGCCGAGTTCCACCAGCTCTACTCCGTCGCCGTCCGTCCCGGCCCCGCCCCGCTCACCGACCTCGAACAGGCCGTCCGCCAGCTCCTCGCGGGCAAGCCCCCGGCCACCACCGAGCAGACCTCCGCACCCGCAGCGGAGCCGCCGGTCGCGGGGCCCGGCGAGCACGAGGCGTTCCTCGCGGCCCTGTTCGACGAGGAGCGCCAGTGGGAGAAGTACCGTCCCTTCGACGAGACGACCATCGCCTCCCACGAGTCCCTCACCGTGCGGGCCGAGTTCGACCACGAAGCCCGGCACCGCAGCGACGTCGCCTGGACCATCGCCGAATACGACGGCCCTGTGGGCCAACGCCTCTGGCACGCCACCCTCACCGCCTGCACCCCCGTGCCCCTCATCCGCGCGATACTCCAGTACCTCGACGCCCCACCCCTCACCACCGCCGACGGCCCGGACGACGTCCTCCACGACGCTGCCTGGCATCCGGCGAGCCACCCCGCCCGCACCACGTGGTCGGCACCGGGCCGGACCATCGCCTTCGAGTCCACCCCGCACGCCGTAGCCGACCGATGGACGCTGTACGGCGGAGAAGACCTCGACCGAGCCTCGTGGACCATCCGCCTCTCCGCCGGCGCTCCCCACACCCTCCTGGCCCAGCTCGCCGGCACCGCCGCCGCCCTCTTTCCATCCCCCACACGGCCGACCCCGAGCCCGCTCCCCGCGCCCGTCAACCGGCTCCCCGCACCCGCGCCCACCCAGCGCGCCCGCGGCCGGTAACCGGACCGCCGCCTACGCTAAGCACCTGCACCGGATCTGACCTGCACGGATGCCACTCCAGGCTGGCCAGCAGGGTCCGACGAGCTAGCTTCCGGGAAGCCCGAAAGCTAGATTAGGAGTGACCCATATAAGTTGACGCAGACCCCAAATATGCGTCAACTTATTTGCGTCACGCTTTCGGCGCCAAAGCATCGACGGCAATTACGGCCAACTTTTGGCGTGGGGAGATTAGCAAGCTACTGCGGCACAGATTAGCAATCTGGTCGCGACAAAGTTGAGGCCGACGCAGACGAGAACGTCCGCACCGGCCTCTCCCCGGACTGCCGTCCGGGACCGTCTAGACCCCGGTCCCGGGCGGCGCCCTACCTCAGCAGAAAGGCCAGCACGGTCACACAGCTGGCCAGAGCAGAGACTTCGCGGGATGTTCCTGCCTTGCCATGATCGTCCTCGCTCACTTCCGCCGAAGGGGCTGATGACCCGCGATGGTGCCCTGCGACGATGCCGCCCCGAACAGATGTACGCAAGGGCGCAAACGCGCCTCGCTCCCGCCGACCAGGACCGTGACCGTCTCGGATTACATGGAGTGGCAGCCGTTCGGACAGGTATGGGCGCCGTCGAAATCCAGGCCGTACACGTAGTCGCACGCTGGGCAGAGCGCCATGTAGACCTGGTTGCAGGCGCAGTCGCCGTCGTCACAGGTGGCAGGGCCCGGGCACTCGTACGGCTCCTTCGGCACTACCGGCCGGGGAAGGCGTTCCTTGGGCGGCAAGGTCTCCAGGTAGGCACGGTAGTCCGGCCGCTCGCGGGTCGGGCACCCCTCGGGGCACGGAGCTGACAGCCAGGCGTCGTGGCCCGGGATCGGGTCGTCCACCTCGCATCGAGGGGCCACCCAGGGGTCGAATACGGGCCGGTTGTAGCGTTCGCGGCGCAGGGCCTTGGCGGCGTCGGTGTACCACTCCCCGGTTTCGGCCTGACGGCGGCGGGCGGAACCCTTGCGGGCGTGATGGGCGGGCACGGCAACTCCATGAGCATCCAGGTCATCTGAATGCGCCGGCGCCGTGCACCTTGTCCGAGCGCGCCAGCGGAGCCGACAACGCGGGCCTGCGCAGGGCCCACCTCACGAAGAGGTGCACCGACCGTAGCAGCCCACCGCCTGCACGCCAGCACGCTCCGGCGCAGTTCGCCCCAAGGGTGAAGCAGACCCTGCATCCAGGGCCTGCCCTGCCGGGCAGTGCCGAGGCCGGATCGGGGACGGCAAGCCGCTCTGCCGGCGTGACCGGGCGTCTCAGGAGGAGGCAATGCTGGCGAGGGCGGCTCTGGAGCCGCCGGACCGCGTCCTCGGCCTCCGCGAACTGGCGAGGGGTCGATGAGACGGCGCCGAAGGCGCGGCCGTCTTCGGCAGGCAGGACGCGCCAGTGCAGGACGGGCGTGAGTGTGGTGGCGGCTGCGCCGAGGAACCAGGCTGTATACCCGTGGACATGTGCAAGAGCGATGGCCACAGCGGCGATGGATTCCCGCAGGTGTTCCAGGCGTTCCATCATGGGTAACGCCTCCTGGATCTCGGGATCACCGACGGCGGCCTGCAGGTCAGCGGCGGCCTTCGTGACGACCGAGCGATGGCCAGGCGTCAGGGCCCACACCATCACGGATAAGCCCTTCGGCCTCCCACACCAAATCCTCGATCAGCGTCTCCATGTCCATGCCCAACACCCTGTGTTCCCCGGGGGGTACAGACCCGTCCCGCGTGATCAGCCGGACAGGCGGCGAGGCTGCGCCCGCCCCCGGTGCACGCCCTTGAAGCCCAGCGATACCGGAGCTTGATCTTCACCTATGTCTCCACGGCGGCGACCCGGCGCCGGCGCCCGGGCCGTTCCGCGTTACGGTCGAAGGGGCCCGGCGCCGTTCCGGCGCCCGGGCCATCGTGCCGAAGCCGCTCGCACCGAGGAGACCGTCCGTTGGACACCGACGCCCTGCCCACCGACGGGGACACGTTCTGGCAGGAGCGCAGGACCTGCTTCCTGACCACCCTTCGACCCGACGGCTCCCCGCACACCACCCCTGTCGGCGTCACGTACGACCCCGAGACGCGGATCGCCCGTGTCATCACCGACGGCGGCAACAAGAAGGTCCGCAACATCCGCGCCGCCCTGGCCGCCGGCATCGAAGCCCGCGTCGCCGTCAGCCAGGCCGAAGGCCGGCGCTGGTCCACCCTCGAAGGCACCGCCGTCATCAAGGACGACCCCACCTCCGTCGCCGACGCCGAGCGCCGGTACACCGAGCGGTACAAGACCCCGCGGGTCAACCCCAACCGGGTCGTCATCGAGATCACCGTCACCCGCGCCCTCGGCCCCACTAAGCCCTCCGGCTGGTGAGCCGCCCGGCGTCGGGACGGACGGAATATAGGCGAGGATCCCCGGTTTCCGAAACCGGGGATCTTTCGGAGGCTGGACGACACCACCGCCACTTCCCCGATCCTTCGTCGAAAGGCCCCAGACCGAGACAGCCACGCCCTGCCGACCGCTACGCCGCCGCGTACGACAGCCGGAACAGCTCCAGCGCCCGCTCCACGTCCTTCTCCGAGCGCAGCTGGACCTCCAGGTCCCCCGTGCCGTGGTGCCCCAGCCCTGTCACGTCCCGGGTGAAGCCTTCCACGAGGCCGACGTCCGCCGGCGCGGCCTTGAGGTAGACGAGGAGCTTGTCCTGCCGTCCGGTGACGCAGGCGAAGTTCCGCAGCCGCTGGTACGCGTCGTACTGCTTGCGCGGCACCTTCGTCACATCCTCCCCCAGCCCGCGCAGGACCTCGTCCACGACCGCCGCCAGCTCCGCCATGGCGTCGGCCTGCCGTCGAGGCGTCCGCTCGTGCCCGGCGCTCGCACCGACACGCCGCTGGGTCGACCTCCCCTGGCCGGCGACCGAAGCGACCGTTTCCAGCGCGATGTGATGATCGCCGAACAGCCGGTACCGGACCAGGTCGATCGACCGGCGATGCTCGCGCACCGCGTGCAAGTCGTAGCGTGTGAAGTCGCCGGCGATGCAGATCAGCCGCGGAGCGCTCCACAGCACCGCCGAGGCCGGGGTCACCCCGAGGCGCTCGCGGACCAGGGCCTGGAACTCGTCGCGGTGGTCCATCAGCCACGCCATGTAGTACAGGCCCTGTGACAGGACACCGGGGTCGGTCGCCCGCTTGTACTCGACGATCACCGGCGAGCCGTTCTCGTCCAGCCCGAGCGAGTCGATGCGCCCGCCGTGGACGGGGCCGGTGCTGTACTCGGTCGCCAGGAAGCGGACGCCGAGCATCGGCTCCATCGCGCTCTCGACGAGCGCCTGCACATCAGCCTCGGCCTCGGCCAGACGCGGCGTGACCTCGGTCACGCCGCTCGTCGTATCGAACAGCTTCAGAGCCAGACACCCCCCACTCTCGCGATTGCCGAGCGGGAACGCCGTCAGTGCTGGGATTATTTCCAGGGATGAATCGCCGCCCCCACGAGAGCAGACGATTCTCACAGGCCGCCTATTTGGGGCAATACCACCCCCTGGGGGCCGAACCCCTGACGTCCCGTCAGGCATGCCGGTGGCCTGGGAAAACGCTGGAAAGGCCGACGGCCTCCGGAGCCGGCACCGATTACACTTCCCCGGACGCCGCAGCGTCTCACATATGGCGTTCCCCATCACCACGGACCGAGGAGATGCCGAATTCGACAGCTTGGGTCGGCCGCCGCCTAATGCAGGCGCTCAGCTCGATCGCCGGACTTCGGCCAGGCCAGGCCACGAAGGCACGAGAAGACCCGCGGCTCGCCATGAATGCTCGGCAGGACCTGTGGCTGTTCACGAGGCCGACTGCGATCATCGGCGGATGACGAAGGACGGGGAACGGGGGATCGCCTCCGTGGCCCGGGACTTCGACCTGTGGCTCCACGTCGACGGCGCGTACGGCGGCGCCGGCCTCCTCGCCCCGAGCGTCCGGGACCGCTACCGGGGGCATCGAGCACGCCGACTCCCTCGTCATCGACCCCCACAAGTGGCTCTTCGCCCCCTTCGGCTGCGCCGCCCTCCTCTACCGTGACCCGCACCTGGCCAGGACGGCCCGCACCCAGGACGCCTCCTACCTCGACGCCCTCCACACTGACGACGCCCCCCAGTGGAACCCCAGCGACTACGCCCACCACCTCAGCCGCCGCGCCCGGGGCCTCCCCCTGTGGTTCTCCCTCGCCGTCCACGGCACCCGCGCCTACAGCGAGGCCATCGAGAAGGCCCTCACCCTGGCCCGCGACACCGCCACCCTCATCCGAAGCACCCCGTACCTCGAACTCATCCGGGAACCCGAGCTCTCCGCCGTCCGCTTCCGCCGGATCGGCTGGACCGCCGAGGACTACGCGGAATGGTCCGCCCGCCTCCTCGCCGGCCGGATCGCCTTCGTCGCCCCTACCGGCTGGGAGGGCGAGACCGTTGCCCGGTTCGCCTTTCTGCACCCGGAGACCACTGTGGAGGTGGTCGAAGAGGTCGTGGGGACCATGGCCTGAGACCGACTGCCGGCGGTAGCCCACTGCAGCCCACCCGAAGCCTGCGAACACGCCCCCGCATACGGTGAGTAGCACCTCCGCAGGGCCCCGTTCACCTCTGTGACGGGCCTCGCTGCATCCCGGTCGGGAAGCAACTGCTGGAAAATCTGGGGACAACATCGGCTACGCCGCAGGCGCCCTCGTCGCTGGCGTCCTCGCCGACTGGCTCGGCCTGAACGTCATCGCCGTCGGCGCCCTCGCCGCCGCCCCTGGTCCCCTTGCCGCCCCCTGGGTCACCGGACACCGCTCTGAGGCACGCTGCCCCCAAGATGCGTGGCGGAGGGCACGATCTCGGTGGCCCCAGCCCCCGTGGAAGGTTCCTGCAGTTTCCCCCGCAGCCCCCATGGCCACCCGCAACCCGGCATTCTTGTACCACCGGCGAAAGGGTGGGTGTATCCGCGAATGGCCCTCGACTACGACCAAACCACGGCAGCCCTGCGTCTCGACCAGAAGCAAGCCCTCATCACCGCCGCGTATGGGGCCGGCTCCGCCGATGAGGTTGGATGGCTGGAGTGGAAGTCGCACCTCGATCTGACCGACCGGCGGTCCTTCTTCACGATCGCCAAAGCCGTGTTGGGCTTCGCGAACCGTATGCCCGACCGCGCCCTTCGCAATGCCGAGGGACATGGATATCTGCTCGTGGGCGTCCAGCCCGGGCAGGCACGCGGCATCGAAGAAATCGACTCCGTCGAGCTGTACCGAAATCTGGAGGGCTACCTCGGATCCGACATCGGCCGGCTCTGCCAACCCTCTGTCGTTCCTGTCGATCTCGGGGGCGGCCTGGTCAACGTGCTCTTGGTCGATGTCGAACCCCCTCAGTGGGGCGACCCCATCCACGTCCTGCGCAAGGGGTACGACTCAGTAGCTGCCGGAACCGTTTTCGTCCGTCACGACGGCAGAACCGAGCGAGCCACCCCAGAGGACTTCGACAACCTCAACGAGCGAGCCCGCCGCGCAGCCCAACAAGTCCGCCTTTCCACAACGGTTCTGGCCGGCCTTCCTCTGCATGCCGTGGACCAAGGCCCGGAGGCACGGCAGTCCTGGCTGGCGCTTGAAACCGAGCGCTGCCACGCCTCACTCCACTCCCCCATTCCTCCCGCCGAAGAGGACGACCACCACACAGGCACCGGCAGCGGCTCACCGACGATCGCCGACATTTTGGCGCAGGTTCGCCATCGCAGCCTGGGTCTCAACAAAGATCCCCGGAGCCGCGATCAATACCTCCTCGACGTCACCCGCCATGTCGAGCAGTGCGAGAAGGAGGTCCCCCGCGCCGTACGACGTGCAGCCGCAATCCGCATGTCCCCCCTCTCACTTCGCGTAACGAATCTGACGGACCTCAATCTGGCTGATGTCGAGATCCAGCTCTACATCCCCGGCGCTGTCGAGGCCGTGCACCCTCGCACCCAGACCATCAACGAATCACTGACCGGGTTCCCTTCGCCGCCCAAGCCCTTCGGCACTCCTGCCCCGGCGCTGTTCTCGTTCCAGCCATCGATTCCCCACGGCCTTCTCCCCAACGGGCTGATCGGCCCGGCACCGACTTATGACCCCTTCCGTCCAGGCATCGCCAACGGCGGCTCAACGACCATCACCTTCCCCCTCGGCCACATCCGCCCCCGCCAGCACGCCGACTCCGAGGACATCGTCGTCATCGTCTCCGCACCCGCGCCATCCACGATCACGGCAACCTGGTCAGCCACCTGCAGCAACCACGACACCGTGATAAGCGGTTCCCTCGAACTCACGGTGGCAGACATACCCCTGTCCTTGATCGACCTATTCGAGAAAGCACCACACAGCGAACGCGAATAGTCGCGTTGAACCGACCCGGGGCCACCGACTGCAGACCTGTGGCTCGACTACGCTGCGCGACGCGAGCGGTACCCGGAACCCGCCCCTGGCTAGCAGAACGCTGCAAAGTCGCAGGCCAGCCCGTCTCCCGAGGCAAGCGCCGCAGGTCAGCGCGTTGAGGGCGACGACTTCAAGAAGACCTCCTCACTCCGTGAGGCAGGGCGGGCGATGATCGGCACTTTTCGGGGAGCAGGCCGGGCACGCCAGATCGCCTGTACGGCTACCAGACGAGGAAGGCGCTGCCCCCCGGAGATACACCTGATGACTCGTCAGTAAAGTCAGCAAAAGGTCAGCATTCAGCTGACCAGACCCGCTCGCACACGAGCACACCGTAGAAGCACACCGCACCGGCTGCGCCACCAAGAGAGGGTGCGAAACCATCCCAACGGCGGCACGCCGAAAGTCGGAGACGCGGCCGAGCGAACCTGCTTCGGACATCGGCCGCGAGGAGGAAACCCCAGGTCAGCGCACCCTCCCCCGCGCCTTCAGCGGGGTGTTGGGGAGTTCCGGGGCCGGCAGCGGAGTGCCGTCGTAGCCCTTCACCTCGCCGAAGCGGGTGGTGGTCATCCAGTCCTCGCGCGCCCGTTCGATCTCCTCGTGGGACCGCCCGATGAAGTTCCACCACATGACGATCTCCTCCTCGAACGGCTCGCCGCCCAGCAGCATCACCGCCGCGTCCGATTCCGCCCGCAGGGGCAGGGAGGTGCGGCCGCAGCCGAGGTAGAGCATGGAGCCGGGGAGGACCGGGACGCCGTCGACGTGGGTCTCGCCCGACATGGCGAGGACCGCGTACTCGAAGTCGGGCTCGAGCGGGAGATTCGTTTCGGCACCGCTCGCCAGGGCCAGGTCCGCGCCGGTCAGAGGGGTGTACGTGGTGCCGGGCGAGCGGGTGCCGTCGAGTTCGCCGAGTATCACCGTGGCGGTGAGGCCGGGGGCCGTGACGAGGGGCAGGTCGGGGTGGTGCTCGAAGTGGGGTTCCACGTGGCGGTGCGCATCGGGCAGGGCCACCCACAGCTGGGCGCCGTGCAGGAAGCGGGCGTGGGGCCGGGGGCTCTCCTCGGAGTGCGAGATGGCGCGCCCCGAGGTCATCAGGCCCAGCTCGCGCGGGCGGATCGTCTGCAGGCTGCCGGTGCTGTCGCGGTGCAGGACCTCGCCCTCGTGGAGCCAGCTGACGGTCTGGAGGCCCATGTGGGGGTGCGGGGGCACCTGCATGCCGGGTTCGTCGGCGATGTCGTCCGGTCCGTAGTGGTCGACGAAGGCCCAGGCGCCCACCATGCGGCGGCCGAGGTTCGGCAGCAGTCGTCGCACGTCGGTGGACTCGCCGAGCCGGACCGTGCGGGGGCTCAGGAGCTCCCGCACGGGCTCCGCGACGACGAATCCCCGGCCGCCGCAGACGGAGGGAGCGGCCTGGCGATCAAGATTGCTCATGCCGCTCAACCTAGCGAACCTCTCGGGCGTCGAGCGGCGTTATCAGCGGTGACCATACGTCCGGTGGGGGCGGTCAACGGCACGGGCCGCACACCACCCGGATGGGCAGGCCAAGAACGATGGCGAACCGGGCATATGACGCATCATATGAGAACTCACCTGCCCGAGCTCCGGGTCGCCGCCCAGCGCATCGGCCGCCGCCGGTTCCTCACCGTCGCGGGGGCCGCCGCCGCGTTGGCCTTCACCACCCACCTGCCCGCCGTCGGCGTCGCGAGCGCCGCCGAGCAGGACGCCAGGAAGATCACCAAGGATCCCTTCACGCTGGGCGTCGCCTCCGGCGACCCGCTGCCCAGCTCCGTCCTGCTGTGGACGCGCCTGGCGCCCGCCCCCTACGAAGCGGACGGTGGCCTGCCCGCCGAGCGGGTGGAGGTGGAGTGGGAGGTGGCCTACGACGAAGGGTTCGCCTTCGTCGTCCAGCGCGGGACCGCCACCGCGCATCCGGAGTTCGCCCACAGCGTCCACGTGGAGGTGACCGGCCTGCTCTCGGACCGGCTCTACTACTACCGCTTCCGCGCCGGTACCTGGATCAGCCCGGTGGGCCGTACGCGCACGGCGCCGGGCGACTTCGGCTTCGGCACCGAGCTGTCGTTCGCGGCCGTCGCGTGCCAGGCGTACTTCGACGGCTACTACACGGCGTACCGGCACCTCGCGGGTGAGGACGTGGACCTCGTGGTCCACCTGGGGGACTACATCTACGAGTACCCCGTCGACGCGGCGGGCGGCCACCGCCGCTACACCGACCGGCAGCTTCCCGCCCACTTCAACCGCGAGACGGTCACCCTGGAGGACTACCGGATGCGGTACGCCCTCTACAAGACCGATCCGGACCTCCAGGCAGCGCACGCCGCGCACCCCTTCGTCGTCACCTGGGACGACCACGAGACCGAGAACAACTACGCGGGCTCCGTCCCCGAGAACGACGTGCCCCCCGCCGAGTTCCTGCTGCGCCGGGCCGCCGCCTACCGCGCGTACTGGGAGAACCAGCCGCTGCGGGCCCCGCAGCAGCCCGCCGGCGCCGACATGCGGCTCTACCGGCGTCTGCGCTTCGGCGACCTCGCCCAGTTCGACATCCTCGACACCCGCCAGTACCGCTCCAACCAGGCCTACGGCGACGGCTGGCAGACCCCCGGACCCGAGTCCGAGGACCCCGCCCGCACCATGACCGGCGCCGAACAGGAGCGCTGGCTCCTCGACGGCTGGAAGGACTCCGGCGCCGTGTGGAACGTCGTCCCCCAGCAGGTCACCTTCGCCCAGCGCCGCAACGCCCCCGGGCCCGACTTCAAGCTGTCCATGGACGCCTGGGACGGCTACCCCGCCTCCCGCAAGCGCATCCTCGACGGGGCCCAGGCCGCCGGGGTGAAGAACCTGATGGTGCTGTCCGGCGACGCGCACGACGCGTACGCCTTCGACCTCAAGGCCGACTTCGACGACCCCGCCTCCCGCACGATCGGCACGGAGATCGCCACGACGTCCCTCACCAGCGGCCGGGACGGCGTCGACCGGCCGGGCAACTGGGCCGCGCTCACCCAGGCCAATCCGCACCTGAGGTTCTACAACGGCCGCCGCGGCTACACGGTGATCACGCTCGGACTGTTCGACGCCCGGATCAGCTTCAAGACCGTCACCGGAGTCACCACGCCCACCGGCACGCTCTCCACGGCCGGCTCCTTCGTGACCCAGCGGGACAGCCCCGGCCTCCAGCCGGCCTGAGGCGCCGGGGTGTTCGCCCGTTCGGGCGCATCCGCGGGGCGCCTCACCCCGACCGGCCGTGCAATGGGGGCATGGGCGTCCACCTCCACTCGTACCGCGCCGCGGCGCGTTCCGCCGCACTGCTCCTGTGCGCGGCCGGTGTCCTCGCCCTCTCCGGGTGCGCGGGCGCCCGCATGTCCCCCGCGGAGGCGGAGCGCGCCGCCACCGACACGCTCTGCGAGGACCTCGGCGTCCTGCGCATGGACGCCGGGAAGCTGGCGGACCTCGGCCTGACGACGACGGGGCTCGATGACGTCAGGGACCTCAGGGACGACGTGGCGCACGCCCTCGACACCGTGACGCGGAGTGCGCAGCGGGTCCGCGAGGCGCGGGCCGACGCGGTGACGGAGGCGTACGACGGGCTCGCGCGGGCCGTCGACGCCCTGCCGCGGGACACGAGCGGCGCCCAGGCCGCCGAGCGGATCAGGCCGCAGCTGGAGGCGCTGGACCAGGCCATCGCCGCCTCGCAGGCCTCCGTCAAGTGCTGACGCGTAGGTGCGGACGGCATGGGGCGGGCGTGTACGGCGCCACCGCACGGGCAGGCGGAATAGTGCGGGCCCCGGGCACCGTTGTGCGGGGACAGCCATACCGACGGACACCGGGAAGAGGTAGGCACATGAGCACGGTGGAGCTCACCAAGGAGAACTTCGACGAGGTCGTCAGCGACAACGGTTTCGTTCTGATCGACTTCTGGGCGGAGTGGTGCGGACCCTGTCGGCAGTTCGCCCCGGTGTTCGAGAGGGCGTCCGAGCGCCACCCGGACCTGGTGTTCGCCAAGGTGGACACGGAGGCGCAGACGGAGCTGGCGGCGGCGTTCGACATCCGGTCGATCCCGACGCTGATGATCGTCCGGGACAATGTCGCCGTCTTCGCCCAGCCGGGGGCGCTGCCCGAGGCCGCCCTGGAGGACGTGATCGGGCAGGCCCGCGACCTGGACATGGACAAGGTGCGCGCGTCGATCGAGGAAGCGAAGGCCAAGGGGCAGGGCTGACCCGCACCTGCCCCTCCCCCGGTTCCGCCCGGCGTGTCCAGCGGCGTTCCTAGCGTTCCAGTACGAGGGCCAGGCCCTGGCCCACTCCGATGCACAGGGCCGCGAGGCCGGTCCCGGAGCCCGCGGCCGCGATCTGGTGGGCGACGGCACCGGCCAGGCGGGCGCCCGAGGCGCCCAGGGGGTGGCCGATGGCGATGGCGCCGCCGCGCGGGTTGACCACGGACGGGTCGAGGTCCGGCCACTCGGCGAGGCAGCCGAGCGACTGCGCGGCGAACGCCTCGTTCAGCTCGAACGTGGTGAGGTCGGCGAAGGTGCGGCCGGCCTTGGTGAGGGCCCGCTGGACCGCCTCCACCGGGCCGAGGCCGAAGAGCTGCGGTTCGATGCCGGTGACGGCGGAGGTACGGATGCGGGCCAGCGGCTCGCGCCCGCAGGCGCGCAGGCCCTCCTCGTCGACCAGCAGCAGGGCCGCGGCGCCGTCGTTGAGCGGCGAGGCGTTGCCCGCCGTGACCGTGCCGTCGGGGCGGAAGGACGGCTTCAGCTTGGCCAGGGCCTCCATGGACGTGGTGTCGCGGATGCACTCGTCGCGGGTGAGGTCGACGCCCTCGTACGGGACCACCTCGCCGTCGTACAGGCCCTTCGCCCACGCTTCGGCGGCCTTCTGGTGGCTGGCGAGGGCGAAGGCGTCCTGCTGTTCGCGGGTGAGGGCGTGCTTGTCGGCGATCAGCTCGGCGCCCTCGCCGAGGGAGACGGTCCATTCGGCGGGCATCCTCGGGTTGGTCATGCGCCAGCCGAGGGTGGTCGAGTGCAGCTGCTGGTGCCCGGCGGGGAAGGCGCGCTCGGGCTTCTGCAGCACCCAGGGCGCGCGGGACATCGACTCCACGCCGCCCGCAAGGACGACGGAGGCGTCGCCGAGCGCGAGGGCGCGGGCGGCCTGGATGACGGCTTCGAGGCCGGAGCCGCACAGGCGGTTGACGGTCACGCCGGGTACGGAGACGGGCAGCCCGGCCAGGAGCACGGCCATGCGGGCGACGTC
This sequence comes from Streptomyces sp. NPDC003036, assembly GCF_040611175.1. NCBI lineage: Bacteria > Bacillati > Actinomycetota > Actinomycetes > Kitasatosporales > Streptomycetaceae > Streptomyces > Streptomyces sp. NPDC003036. Next base: position 80,427 of record NZ_JBEXNO010000026.1, read on the forward strand.
GCGGTTGTCCTCGCCCGCGCCGTTGGCGTCGCCGAAGTAGACGTCGTCGATCCGGGCGGGGTCGAGGGCGGGCGTACGGTCCACGAGCGCCTTGACGACGTGGGCGGCGAGGTCGTCCGGTCGTACGGAGGAGAGGGCACCCCCGAACTTGCCGATCGGCGTGCGGACGGCGTCGACGATGTAGACGTCGCGGATGCTCATCGGGTCTCTCCCACGTCACCTCGGGCGTTCGCCAGGTGAAGTTCTCTTCATCGCTGGCCTCAGCCGAGTTTCCGTTCCGGACCACCGCCCTGTCAACGCCGGTGTCCCGCGAAGCCCTCAGAAGTCCGTACGGGCGGACACGCGCGCCGACAGCCCGTAGTCCACTTCCGCGCCGTCCACCAGCAGGGCCTCGACCGTGCGGGTCTCCGGGTCGATGTCGGCCTCCATCCCCTCGCCGACGTAGTGGGGGTAGCCGGACACGCCCGTCTCGCCGGTGGCGCGCACCACGGCAGAGCGAAGGGCGACCTCCGCGAGGTGCGCCGCGTCACGGCCTTCGGCGTGCTCGGGGACCAGAAGGATCTCGAAGCGCTGCGGAACGGTGCTCATGCAGGCGACGCTAGAGACGTTCGGCGCCGTCCGCACGTCAGCGGACGGCGCTGCTGTGCGGATACGACCTAGGTGGACTCGCGGGGGATCACGCGGGCCGCCATCAGGTCGTGCCGCTCGGGGGCCGCGTCGGGGTCGCGGACGATCCGGTCGACGAGCTCGGCCAGGCGCTGGCCGGTCTCCATGGCGACCCTCACCGTCGTCAGCCGGGGCCGCAGCAGCCTGCCGAGGAGGAGGTCGTCGGCGCCGACGAGCGCCGTGTCGCCGGGGACCGCGACGCCCGCGTCCTGGAGGGCCCGCATCAGAAGCATGGCGTACTCGTCGTTGTACGCGAAGACGGCGTCGAGGCCCAGCTCGGGCCAGCGGGCGGCGAGGGCGGCGGCGGACTCCTCGGTGTAGGCGAGCGGAAGCGGCCGGACCTCGGCGCCGGCGCCCGCCGCCGCGGCGCGCACGCCGTCGAGGCGCGGCCCGGAGAACATCTCGAGCCCCGGCTCCTCGGGCACCACCACGCCGATGCGCCGGTAGCCGCGCTCCAGCAGGTGGGCGCCCGCGCACGCGCCCACCTCCCGCTGGTCCATGGCCAGGGTGTGGGCGCCTTCGACGGGCTCGGGGCCCAGCGTGATGACGGCCCGGGCGCCCGAGCGCTTGAGGACGTCGACGCCGTGCGGGGTCAGGGCCACCTCGCCGAACGAGACCACGGCGACCGGGCGCAGCTCCGCCCAGGCGCGGGCCGCCTCGTCGCCGTCGAGGCCCGTGCTGCCGTACTGCACGACGGTGTAGTCGAGGCGGCGCAGGGCGGCCTGCAGCTCGCAGAGGAAGCGGCTGTAGAGCGGGCCGACGGGGACCTGCGCGGTGGGCAGCAGCACGATCCGGGTACGGCCGGCGCGCAGGCTGCGGGCGGCGGCGTGCGGGACGTAGCCGAGCTCCTCGGCCGCCTCGCGTACGCGACGGCGGGTCGGTTCGCTGATGCGGACCGCCGCGGTGTTGTTGAGCACGTAGGAGACGGTGGCCCGGGAGACGCCGGCCAGCCGCGCGACATCGGCGCTGGTCGGGACCGGGCGTTCGGCGGGCTGTCGGGGTGTCTGGCTCATCGCTCGCGTCATCTTTCCAGACCGGTCGGCGCGCGGGTCTGGCGGTTGGCCGGAAGAGGGTGCTAGACAGTGGGCCACACATCGCTGACACGTGTCACCACGTCGATGTCATTCAGGATAAATCCCCATCCTCTGGAGGGCACTGTGGCCCTTTCCCCGCCTTCGTCCCCGTCCCCCTCCCCGTCCTCTCCCCCGGGCGCCGGTGCGTCCGGCGCCGCCGGACCCGCCTCTGCCGACGTGTCGAGTGCGCCGCGCCGGGCGACGCGCGGGCTGCTGCCGCTGCTGCTCGTCGGCAACGCGGCGATGTACGCGCTGTACGTCGGGGTCCCCGGCGTACTGCTCGCCTTGCACATCGAGGCCATCGACCCCGCCGGGAAGGTGGCCAACTTCGGCCTGGTCTCCGGCGTCTCGGCGGTCTTCGCGACCGTCTTCAACCCGGTCGCCGGGGCGCTGTCGGACCGCTCCGGCCGCCGCAACCCGTGGATCCTGGCCGGCGGGCTGCTGGCCGTGCCCGTGATGCTGCTGCTCGGGAGCGTGGACACGGTTCTGCTGGTGGCGATCGCCTGGTGTCTGGGCCAGGCGGTGATGAACGTCTACCAGGCCGCCCTCACCTCCGTGGTCCCCGACCGGGTGCCGCTGACCGCGCGGGGCCGGGCCTCGGCGGCCGTCGGGCTGGGGCTGCCGGTCGGGACGACCGCCGGTGCGCTGCTCGGCGCGGCGTTCGCCGACGACTACCGCACCGGCTATCTGGTGTTCGGCGTGATCGTGGCGGCGGCTGCCGCGCTCTTCAGCGGGCTGGCTCGTGAGGAGCGGCTGCCCGCGCGTGCGCCGATGCCGGTCCGGGCCCAGATCGCCGCCTTCGGCAGTGCGCTGCGGGCGCACGACTTCCGCTGGGCGTTCATCGGGCGGGCGCTGCTGATCCTCGGCTACTTCTCGGTCGCCGGTTTCCAGCTCTACATCCTCAAGGACCACACCGTCCTGCCGGCCGGGATGGCGGCGGAGGAGGCGGTGGCGGTCCTGATGCCGGTCAACGCCGTGGCGATGGCCGTCTCCACCGTCGTGGGCGGCTGGCTGTCGGACCGGTTCGACCGGCGCAAGCTGTTCGTGGGCGCCTCGGCCCTGCTGGCCTCGGTCGCCCTGCTGGTCCCGGCCGTGTCGACGAGCTGGACGGCGATGCTGGTCTTCTCCGTGGTCAACGGCCTCGGCTTCGGCTGCTACATGGCGGTCGACACGGCGCTCGTCACGATGGTGCTGCCGAAGGCGGAGGACGCCGCCCGCGACATGGGCGTCCTCAACGTCGCGAACGCCGGGCCGCAGATCGTCGCGCCGTTCCTCGCCTCGGTCATCGTCTCCGTCGGCGGCGGCTACACGCCGCTCTTCCTCGTCGCCGCCGCACTGTCGGTGCTGGGGGCGCTTGCCGTGCGGCCCATCCGTACCGTGTCCTGACCACTCCTGTCCTGACCACTCGCCGGGCTTTCCTCCTCCACCCCAACTCACCTTCGACGAAAGGCTTCACCGTGCGGCTGCACACCACCACGTGGGGCGAGGGCGACCGCGTCGCCCTGCTGATCCACGGCATCATGGCGGACCACCGGACCTGGCGGCGGGTGGGCCCCGCCCTGGCCGACAAGGGCTACCGGGTCATCGCCGTCGACCTGCGGGGGCACGGCGCCAGCGCCCGCGCGGGGTCGTACACCGCGCGGGGCTTCGCCGACGACGTCGTCGAGACCCTGCCGACCGGCGCCGAGCTGGCGATAGGCCACTCGCTGGGCGGGCTGGCGCTGTCGCTCGCCGTGGAGCGGCTCGCGCCGCGGCGCGCCGTCTACTCGGACCCCGCCTGGCACCTGCCGGCCGGTGACGACGGTTACCGGGGCGAGCTCTTCGCACAGGCCAAGGCCGCGACGCGGGAGCAGGTCGCCGCGATGAACCCGCGCTGGGAGGCGGTGGACGTCGACATCGAGCTGGAGACCCTGAAGGTGTGGGACGAGGCCACGGCCTACGGGCTGGAGGCTGTCGCGGGCACGGACCTGCTCCCGGCGCGACCGGTCGTGCCGTCGCTGGTGACGCTCGCCGACCCGAGCATGCTGGTGTCGGCGGAGCGCGCGGCGCTGCTGGTGGAGCGCGGCTTCGAGGTGCGTACGGTCGCGGGCGCCGGTCACACCATCCACCGGGACGACTTCGACGCCTTCATGGCGGCGCTGGACGGCTGGATCTGAGGCGCCCATCCCCTCGTTCAGGTCATGGTCGGGTCGCCCTTGATGAGGGCGAACGGTGCGCCGGCCGGATCCGTCAGCATGGCGATCCGGCCGACGCCCGGCACGGTGACCGGCGGCACGAGGGTCGTGGCGCCGAGGCCAGTGGCCGCGCCGTACACCGCGTCGCAGTCGCTCACGCCGAAGTACGGGTGCCACTCGGAGGTGGATCCGGCGAGGATGTTGTCCTTCCCCAGGCGCAGGATGCCGCCCTGTCCCGCGTCGCCCTCCTTCCCGCCGCCGGGCGCGGAGACGATGCTGTAGACGACGCCGTCGCCCATGTCCATGTCCTGGTAGTCCCAGGAGAAGACCGCGCGGTAGAAGTCCTTCGCGGCGTCGGAGTCCGTCGTGTACAGCTCGGTCCAGCACAGGGCCTTGGGCTCCATGACCACGTCCATGCCCTTGATGTCGCCCGGCTGCCACACCGCGAACTCGGCGCCCGTGGGATCGGTGAAGGCGGCCATCCGGCCCGCCGTGAAGACGTCACTCGCCTCGACGCGCACGGTGCCGCCGGCCTGCCGTACCGCGTCCATCGTCGCGTCGGCGTCGCGCGTCGTGAAGTACGTCGTCCAGGCGGAGGTCGCGCCCTCCTCCGTCAGGGGCCCGACGCCGCCCACGGTCCGGCCGTCGAGCTGGAGGAAGCCGTAGCCCCCGGAGTCCGGGCCGGCCGACTGGAAGGTCCAGCCGAACACCGCGGAGTAGAAGGCGACGGCGGCGTCGACGTCCGGGGCCCCGAGGTCGATCCAGTTCGGGGAACCGGGCACGTAATCGGTCGTCAGCATGGTGATCCTCCGATGCACGGGTCGTGACGCCACCCGGTCTCCTGCCAGGCCGGGTTCCACGCCGTGATCCAGCATGGCAGGGGGCACTGACAGGCGCCCTCCAACGGCGCCATGCCGGGGCGTCCGCACAGGTCAGCGGGGTGACACCAGGCCCGCGAACGTCTCACGGAACGCTCCGAGCGTGGCGCCCTTCGCCGTCCGGTCGAGCACCGCGAAGACGACCTCCTCGAAGTGGGCCGCGAACCGCCCCTCCCCCACCAGCAGCGCCCGGAACGCCTCCGCCACCCGCGCCGGGTCGTTGCGGAACACACCGCAGCCCCACGCCCCCAGCACCAGGCGCCGGTAGCCGCCCGACACCGCCGTCTCCAGCACCCTCTCCGCCCGCGAGGCGAGCGCAGCCGGTATGCGCCCGGCATCCTCGGGCGTACGGCTGAGGACGACGCCCGCGTTCGGCGCCGGCGAGGTCAGGAAGCCCACGGTGAACGGGGAGTCCAGCAGGCGGCCGCGATCGTCGCGGAAGACCGGCACGGCCGGGGAGTGGATCACCCGGTCGGTGTAGAACGGGCTGCGGTCGGCGCGGTGGTGGTCGTAGTACTCGGGGGCACGCAGCAGCGTGGCATGGAGCGCGGAGGCGCGGCAGAGCGCCTCCTCCTGCGCCTGCGCGCCGTTGAGGTAACCGCCCCCGGGGTTGCGCGCGGAGGCGAAGTTCAGGACGGCGACCGGGCGGTCCGGGTCGGCCTCGACGAGGCGGCGCGCGGCCTCCAGGCTGGACTCCCCGGTGACCTCGAAGCGCGTCGTGCGGTCGGTGCCGGGGGTGACGGGGACGGGCTCGGGGCCGTACATCCGGGTGCCGGCGAGGGCGGCGGCCAGCTGGGGTTCGAGGACGACCTCGCGGCCCCCGGGGGCGCGGTACCGGCCCGCCGCGACAATGTCCTCGGTCTGCTTCGCGATCCCGCGCAAACGTGCACTCATACCCGGCATCGTCGAAGATCAACCGGACGCGCCGCAAACGCTTTTCCGCGCCTCGCACATCACCCGGGCGCACTCTTGTGCGAACGGACAGCGGTGGCTTAGGTGGAACGGAAGCCTTCGACAGGAGGAGTCCCATGCCACCGTGCGACCTGCCGGAGAGCGGCACCCCGCTCTCCGAGGACGAAGCCGAGGACCTGTTGCGATGCATCTGTTTCAAGACGGGCCCTCCGCGTACCACCGGAGTCGAGCTGGAATGGTTCGTCCATGAACCGCACGTCCCGCAACTCACCGTCTCCCCCGACCGGTTGCGCACCGCCTTCACCCGGCTGCGCACCCTTCCCCTGAGGTCGGCGCTCACCGTCGAACCCGGCGGGCAGCTGGAGCTCAGCTCGCCGCCCGCGGCCTCCCTCATGGAGTGCGTCACCACCGTCTCGGCCGATCTGGCCGCCGTACGCGGCGCGCTCGGCGGCCTCGGCCTCACCCTCGCCGGTTTCGGCACCGATCCCTGGCAGCCGCCGCGCGCCCGGCTGCTGCGCGAGCCGCGGTACGACGCCATGGAGGCGTACCTCGACCGGTCCGGTCCGGCCGGACGGGCCATGATGCGCGACTCGGCCTCCGTACAGGTCTGCCTCGACGCGGGACACGAGGAGCCGGGACCGCTCGGTTTCGAGCGGCGCTGGCGGCTGGCGCACGCGCTCGGGCCGGTCCTGGTGGCCGCCTTCGCGAACTCGCCGTCCCTGCACGGCGCCCGGACGGGATGGCGCTCGACACGGCAGTCGCTGTGGTCGCAGCTCGATCCCGTACGGGGCATGGCGCCGCCGCTCGCCGGGGAGCCGCGCGCCGCGTGGGCCGCGCACGCACTGGACGCGCCGGTGATGTGCGTCCGGGGCGACGAGGGGCCGTGGGCGGTCCCGGACGGGCTGACGTTTCGGCAGTGGCTGCGCGAGGGGCGCCCCAGAGCCGCGACCCGCGCGGACCTCGACTACCACCTGACCACCCTCTTCCCGCCCGTACGGCCGCGTGGCCACCTCGAACTGCGCATGATCGACGCCCAGTCGGGCGAGGACGGCTGGATCGTCCCGCTCGCCGTCACGGCCGCGCTGCTCGACGACCCGGAGGCCGCCGACGCGGCGTACCGCACGGTCGGCCCCCTGCTGGACGACACGGGACCCGTCGGCCCGCCGCGTGACGCGCTGTGGACCACCGCCGCCCGGGACGGGCTCGCGCATCCGGCGCTGCACGCCGCCGCCGTCTCGTGCTTCGCGCTCGCCCTGGAGGCGCTGCCCCGCATCGGGGCCGGCCCGGCCGTACGGGACGCGGTGGCCGCCTTCCACGAGCGCTACGTCGTACGGGGCCGGTGCCCCGCAGACGATCACCTCTCCCCCATGACCGGCACCGGGACCGGCACCGGCACCCCCGGGAAGGACGTCCGTACATGACAGACCCCGACACGCTCCGGCGGCGGGCGCTCGACGCACTGACCACCGCCCGGGCGCGTACCGCGCTGCTCACCGACTGCGTGGACGACGCCGAACTGACCGCCCAGCACTCCCCCTTGATGTCCCCGCTGGTGTGGGACCTGGCGCACATCTCCAACCAGGAGGAGCAGTGGTTGCTGCGGGCCGTCGCCGGCCGGGAGGCGCTGCGCCCCGAGATCGACTCCCTCTACGACGCCTTCGAGCACCCCAGGGCCACGCGTCCCTCGCTGCCGCTGCTCGCCCCGGCCGAGGCGCGCGCGTACGCCGCCGACGTACGCGGCCGGGCCCTGGACGTCCTCGAACGCACCCCGCTGGAGGGGCGGCCGCTCGTCGACGCCGCCTTCGCCTTCGGGATGATCGCCCAGCACGAGCAGCAGCACGACGAGACCATGCTGATCACGCACCAGCTGCGGCGCGGCCCGGCCGCGCTGGACGCCCCCGCGCCGCCGCCGGCGACGGACGCGCAGGGGCTGCCCACCGAAGTGCTGGTGCCGGGCGGGCCGTTCACCATGGGCACCTCGGCCGAGCCGTGGGCGCTGGACAACGAACGCCCCGCCCACACGCGCGTGGTGCCGGATTTCCTCATCGACACGGTGCCCGTCACCAACGGCGCGTACCTGGCGTTCATCAAGGACGGCGGCTACCGCGACGAGCGCTGGTGGGCCCCGGAGGGCTGGGCGCAGATCCGTGCCCACGACATCGGCGCGCCGCTGTTCTGGCGCCGTGAGGGCGGGCAGTGGCTGCGGCGCCGCTTCGGGGTCGTCGAGCCGGTGCCCGAGGACGAGCCGGTGGTGCACGTCAGCTGGTACGAGGCCGACGCCTACGCCCGCTGGGCGGGCCGGCGGCTGCCGACCGAGGCGGAGTGGGAGAAGGCCGCCCGCCACGACCCGGCCACGGGCCGCTCCCGGCGCTACCCGTGGGGCGACGAGGACCCGACGCCCGCGCACGCCAACCTGGGCCAGCGGCATCTGCGCCCCGCGCCGGCCGGGAGCTATCCGGCCGGGCGTTCGCCGCTGGGCGTACGGCAGCTGATCGGCGACGTGTGGGAGTGGACGTCGAGCGACTTCCTGCCGTATCCGGGGTTCGCCGCCTTCCCGTACCGCGAGTACTCGGAGGTGTTCTTCGGCCCGGCGCACAAGGTGCTGCGCGGCGGTTCCTTCGCGGTCGACCCGGTGGCGTGCCGGGGCACCTTCCGCAACTGGGACCTGCCCGTACGGCGCCAGATCTTCGCCGGGTTCCGGACCGCGCGGGACGTCCAGGGCACGGAGGTGCTCTGATGTGCCGCCACCTCGCCTACCTGGGCCCCGAGGTACCGCTCGGGGACGTGCTCGTGAAGCCGGCGCACGGCCTGTACCGGCAGTCCTGGGCGCCGCGCAGGCAGCGGCACGGGACGGTGAACGCCGACGGTTTCGGTGTCGGCTGGTACGCGGACGGGGGCGCGGACCCGGTGCCCGCCCGCTACCGGCGCGCCGGGCCCGTCTGGGCCGACCTGTCCTTCGCCGACCTGGCCCGGGTGGTGCGCAGCGGTGCCCTGCTGGCCGCCGTCCGGGACGCCACCCTGTCGGGCGCCGACGCGGAGGCGGCCGCCGCGCCGTACGCCGCCGACCGGTGGCTGTTCAGCCACAACGGCGCGGTCAGGGGCTGGCCCGGCTCCCTCGCGCCCCTGGCGAGGCAGCTGCCGGCCGAGGCGCTGCTGTCCCTGGAGGCCCGGAACGACTCGGCGCTCGTGTGGGCGCTGGTCCTGCACCGGCTGCGCTCCGGGGACGAGCCGTCCGACGCGCTGGCCGCCACGGTGTACGAGGTCGCCGCCGCGGCACCCGGGTCGCGGCTGAACCTGCTGCTCACGGACGGCGAGACCATCACCGCGACCGCCTGGGGCGACACGCTCTGGTACCTGACCGGCCCCGGCCGGCGCGTGGTCGTGGCCTCGGAGCCGTACGACGACGATCCCCGATGGCGCGAGGTGCCCGACCTCACGGTGCTGACCGCCACCCGTAGCGACGTATCGCCGACCCCGCTCAAGGAGCCGCCCGCGTGAGCCCGTTCCTGCTGACCCGCACCCTGCCCGAGGACGCCACCGGGGCGGACCTGCGCGCCGACGTCCTGCACGGTCTGACCCGTACGCCGAAGGAGCTGCCGCCGAAGTGGTTCTACGACGCGCGGGGCAGCGAGCTGTTCGAGGAGATCACCCGTCTGCCCGAGTACTACCCCACCCGCGCGGAGCGGGAGATCCTGATCGCCCGGGCCGGTGAGATCGCCGCCGCCACCCGGGCCCGCACCCTGGTGGAGCTCGGTTCCGGTTCGTCCGAGAAGACCCGTCACCTCATCGACGCGCTGCTGCCGGGCCTGGAGGGCTATGTGCCGGTGGACGTCAGCGAGAGCGCGCTGCGGGGCGCGGCCGAGGCGCTGAGCGCGGAGCGGCCCGGGCTCCAGGTGCATGCCCTGGTCGCCGACTTCACCCGGGGGCTCGCCCTGCCGGGCACCCCAGGTCCCCGGCTGGTGGCCTTCCTCGGCGGCACGATCGGCAACCTGCTGCCGGAGGAGCGGGCCGTCTTCCTGCGCTCCGTACGGACGCTGCTCCAGCCCGGCGACGGGCTGCTGCTCGGCACGGACCTGGTCAAGGACGAGGGGACGCTGACCGCGGCGTACGACGACGGGGCGGGGGTGACGGCCGAGTTCAACAAGAACGTGCTGTCCGTGCTCGCCCGGGAGCTGGGCGCGGACGTCGATCCGGACGACTTCGACCACGTGGCCGTGTGGGACCGGGAGCGGGAGTGGATCGAGATGCGGCTGCGGGCGCGCGCGGCGCTGACCGTGAAGATCCCGGAGCTGGACATCGCGGTGCCGTTCGAGGCCGGTGAGGAGCTGCGTACGGAGGTGTCGGCGAAGTTCCGTCAGGAGGGCGTGCGCCGCGAGCTGGCGGGCGCGGGGCTGGAGCTGACGCACTGGTGGACGGACGCGGAGGGGAGGTTCGCGCTGTCGCTGGCGACGCCGGCGGCGGCGACCGCGGTCTGAGCGGCGCGCGCCAGGGAGCGGCGGTCGGGGTGGCGGCCGGCGGGGACCGGGGGCAGGATCCGGATCTCCGCCGTCAGTCGCCGGGCCGCCGCGACCCGCCACAGCGAGGCCGCGAGCGGGTCGTCGCCGACGAACGCGGCCGGGCCGGCCGGCTCGTACCGGATGCGTACGGGCTGGACGCCGGCGCCCGCGTCCAGGGCCGCCTGGAAGGCTGCCGGGCGGAAGCGCCCCGCGGCGCGGCCGCACCAGGTCGAGCCCTCGGGGAAGACGACCACGCGCGCGCCGCCGCGCAGCGCCCCGGCGAGCTCGCGGACGGTGCCGGGCAGGGCGCGCAGCCGGTCGCGTTCGAGGAAGAGGGTGCCGCCCCGGGCGGCGAGCGGGCCGAGCAGGGGCCAGCGCCGCACCTCGCTCTTGGCCAGCATGCGGCCGGGCAGGACGGCGCCCACGAGCGGGATGTCCAGCCACGAGATGTGGTTGGCGACCACGAGGCAGGCGCCGCCGGACGGGGGCGGGTGCGTGCCGGTGATCCGTACACGGACGCCGAAGGCGCGGAGCACCGCCCGGCACCACAGCCGCGTCAGGCGCCGTCGTACGGTCCTCCCGAGCGGCGCGGTCAGCGGCGCGCACACCACCCCGGCGAGCACGGCGAGGACCCCCGCCACCAGCCGTGCGACGGCGCGCGGCAGCGGGGCACGCGGTCCCGGATGCCGGGTGCAGTGGTGCGGGGTGCACGGGGAGGCGGGCAGCCAGGGCGAACCGAGCCGGGACCTGCTCATCAGGCGGGGGCGAGGGAGAGGAAGTGCCGCAGGTAGCGGGGGTTGGTGCGGCGCAGGGACAGCAGGACGTAGAGGTCCGCGACGCCGAAGTCCGGGTCGTGGGCGGGGGCCCCGCACACCCAGGCGCCCAGGCGCAGGTATCCGCGCAGCAGCGGGGGGAGTTCGGTGCGGGGGGCGGGGTGGGAGGCGCCTTCGGGGGACCAGAGCCTGTGCGGGGTGACCCAGTACTCCTCGGGCGCGAGGTGGCGGGATCTGACCGTGTCCCAGGTGGCGGCGGCGAGGGCGCCCCCGTCGGCGAGGGGGATGGAGCAGCAGCCGGCGAGCCAGTCGTGGCCGGTGCGGGTCATGTAGCGGGCTATGCCGGCCCAGATGAGGGAGATGACCGCGCCGTTGCGGTGGGCGGGGTGCACGCAGGAGCGGCCGACCTCGACCAGGTCGTGGCGGATGGGGCCGAGCCGGGAGAGGTCGAACTCGCCCTCGGAGTAGAGCCGCCCGGCGACGCGGGCGCGGTCGGGCGGCAGCAGCCGGTACGTGCCGACGACCTCGCCGGTCGCCTCCTCCCGTACCAGCAGGTGGTCGCAGTACGCGTCGAACGCGTCGCCGTCCAGCCCAGGTTCGGGCCCGTCGAGGCGGGCGCCCAGCTCCCCCGCGAACACCAGGTGCCGCAGCCGCTGCGCCTCCCGGACCTCCTCCTGTTCGCGGGCGAGCGAGACGGCGTACCGGGGGCGGGGTGCGGCGTGAGCGGGCTCCGGGGCGGGAGCCGGGACGGGGAGGGAAACGGGGACCGGGACGGGAGCGGGGGCGGGGAGGGAAACGGGGACGGCGGTCGGGGATGCGGGCATGGCGGTCTCCTCTGCCGGAGGGAAGGCGGCGGGCCCCGGCTGCGCCGGCCCCGCCCCCTACTTCTCCCGCGGCAGGCTGGACTCGACATGACCGTCCGGCGGAGCGCGGATGTGCGCCTGCTGAACCCCGGGTACGGCCCCGGGCCGCGGAGAGCGGGCCCCTCAGCCCGCGAGCGCCCGGGTGATCCGGTCCGACGCCGTCTTCGCCGCCCGCTTCGGGTCCTGGCCCTCGAGGACGGCCGTCATGTACGGCTTGATGGGGTTGGCCTCCTCGACCGCGGCCCACTGGGGCGCGTTGGGCGTGGCCCGGCCCCGCGCCGCGCCCGCGGCCATGGCGGCGGTGGCCTCCTGGCCTTCGACGACGGACGCCAGGGAGGCCTTGTTGGGCACGTAGCTCATGGTCCGGGCGAGGTCGGTCTGCCACTTCTCGCCCGCCAGCGCCGTGACGACCTCGATGGCGGCGTCCCGCTCCCTCGCCTTCTCGGGGACGATCAGGTCCGAGCCGCCGGTGAAGACGGCGCACGGCGTGTCGGCGGTCTTGCCGGGGATGGGGAAGAAGCCGAGCTTGCCCTTGAGGGCCGGGTTGCGCTCCTCGATGGCGGCGGCGACGCTCGGCGGCGCGATGATCTGGGCGACGTCGCCCTGGGCGAAGACGCCGGCCTGGGGCGGGGTCTCCTCGTCCGCGTCCTTGGGGCCCGGTCCGAGCTCCTGGAGGCGCTGGTAGAAGGCCATGCCGCGCAGGGCGGCGGGGGTGTCGAGCGTGCCGGTCCACACGCCGCCCTTCTCGACCGCCAGTTCGCCGCCCTCGTCCCAGACGAACCCGGCGAGGGTGTACCAGTCCTGCCCCGCGAGGTAGATGCCGTGCCGGCCACCGCCGCCGAGCTTCTCGGTGGCCTCGATCCACTGGTCGCGGGTCTTCGGGGGCGCGGTGATGCCGGCCTCCGCGAAGAGGTCCTTGTGGTAGATGACCACCCGGTTGGCCGCGTACCAGGGGATGCCGTACTGGACGCCGTTGACGCTGCCGGGGTCCTTCAGGGCGGGGAGCCAGTCGGCCTGCCCCAGGTCGCGCACGGATTCGAGCGTGAGGTCGTACAGCAGGCCGGTCTCGGCGTACCGGGCCACCTGGGTGTTGCCGACCTCGATGACGTCGGGGGCGTCGCCGCTGTGCAGGGCGGCGGTGACCTTCTTGCCGATGCCGGTCCACTCCTGGAGGGTGATGTCGAGGTCGACGGCGTGTTCGTCCTCGTACGCGCGGGTGAACCGCTCCAGGAAGTCGTCGGAGACGCTGCCCTTCATCAGCCAGACGCGGACGGTCGGTGTATGGGCTTCGTCACCGGCGAGAGCGCCGCAACCGGTCGCCGTCACGGTCATGGTCATGGCCGTCGTCAGCGCGGCGGCGCAGGCGAGGATGCGCTTCTTCACGTAGGGCACCTTTTGCGTGAACAGGAAGTGGACCCGGCGTGGGGGGAAGCGAAGGAATTCGCCACGGGCGTGATGGCTGGATTTTGGTATGGACCAATGAGCGGGTCAACCCCCTGTGCGCACCTCCGTGCCGCCTCCGTGCCCACCCCGTCGCCGCCGACGCCTCGCGGACCCCGGCGCCGTGGGGCACCGTGGAAGGAGGCATCTCCGGGCCAAGGCACCGGGCGAACGAGGAGACCTCCATGTCGCACCACACCTACCGCGTCACCGAGATCGTCGGCACCTCGCACGAGGGCGTGGACGACGCCCTGCGCAACGGCGTCGCGCGCGCGGCGGAGACGCTGCGCAACCTGGACTGGTTCGAGGTGACGCAGGTCAGGGGCCACATCAAGGACGGCCGGATCGCGCACTACCAGGTCGGGATGAAGGTCGGCTTCCGGCTGGAGGAGCCGTCGGAGCACGGCGCCTGACGGCACCGGCCCGGGCTCGGGTACGGGGCCTCCTTCTCCTGGCCCGGGGTGCGGCCCTCCCGGCCCGGGCTCAGGTACGGCCCTCCTTCTCCTGGGCCTGCTTGAGCTCGGCCGAGCTTTCCGCCCAGCGGGCCCGTACGACCGGGAAGCCCGCCCGTTCGGCCGCGTCGCAGACCAGCTCGTCGTCGTCGACGAGCATGCGGATCTCCCGGCGCTGCGCCAGCCTGCGCAGGATCTCCAGCTTGGTGTGGCGCGCCGGGCGCCGGTCGTCGTTGCGCCGCATGTGGATGCGGCCCTCGGGCAGGCCGTGTGCCGCCAGCCACGCCACGGTGTCCTGGCGGCACCGCTCGGGCCGCCCGGTCAGATAGACGACCTCGCACGCGTCGGCCGCCTCCCGGCACAGGGCCACGCCCTGTGCGAGCGGCGGGTCCTCGGGCGCCGCGGCGAAGAAGGCGTCCCAGTCGCGGGGCCTGCGCTCCAGGAAGCGCTGCCGGTGGCGGGCGTCGGAGAGCGTGTTGTCCAGGTCGAAGACGGCCAGGGGCCTGCTGTTTCGCGTCACGCGCCCCAGCGTAGGGAAGTCCCCGGCTCCGGCGGGAATCCTCGCGCGCGGCAGGCGTTGAAAGGTGCGTGAGCTCATTGATCGCCTCGGCCAGGTTCTCCGTACTGGACCGTTCCCGCACCCGCGAGGGGCAGGACGGTCCGCAGGCGCTGCGCGACACGGTGCGCCTCGCCCAGGAGGTGGAGGCGCTCGGCTACCACCGGTTCTGGGTGTCGGAGCACCACGGTGTGCCGGGCGTCGCGGGCTCGGCGCCGACCGTGCTGGCGGCCGCCGTCGCCGCCGCGACGCGGACGATCCGGGTCGGCACGGGCGGGGTGATGCTGCCGAACCACCAGCCGCTGGTGGTGGCGGAGCAGTTCGGGGTGCTGGAGTCGCTCTTCCCGGGCCGGATCGACATGGGGCTGGGCCGTTCGGTGGGCTTCACGGACGGGATACGGCGTGCGCTGGGCCGGGACAAGGAGGACGCCGGCGACTTCGCCGCCCAGCTGGAGGAGCTGCTGGGCTGGTTCGACGGTACGCAGTCGGCGCACCCCCGCGTGCGTGCCCGTCCCTCCGAGGGCCTGCGGGTCCCGCCGTACGTCCTGGCCACCGGCGAGGGCGCGGAGATCGCCGCGGCGGCGGGACTGCCGCTGGTGATAGGCGATCTGAAGGGCCGGTCGAAGGTGGTGGCCGCGATCGAGCGGTACCGTGCCGCCTTCCGCCGGTCCGCCTGGGCCGAGGAGCCGTACGTCGTCGTGGCCGGCACGGTGGCGGTCGCGGAGAGCGAGGAGGAGGCGGCGCGGCTGCTGATACCGGAGGCGTGGTCGCTGGCGTACTCCCGTACGAAGGGCGACTTCCCGCCGCTCGCGCCGCCGGAGCGGATCGCGGGCCTGGCGATGACGCCGAAGCAACGGGAGTTGTACGAGGCGGGGCTGCGCGGGCACGTCCACGGCACCGAGGAGCAGGTGCGGGACGCGCTGGAGGTGGCCGTGAAGGAGACGGGCGCCGACGAGGTGCTGGTGACGACGAGTACGTACGACCGTTCGGCGCTGGTGGACTCCTACCGCCGCCTCGCCCGCGTCGCGGGCCTGGCCGGTGCGGACGAACCGCGCTGACGCCGGGCCCGCGAGCGGAGCGGCGGCTAGGGAGTGTCCGCAAAGTAGCGTCGTCCGCCCGAAGGGCGGGCCTGGCGGCGTCTGGTGCGTGCGATCGCCAGGCAGACGGGACTGTGCGGACACGACCTAGGCCGCCGTGTCGAAGGTGTAGTGGCGGGTGTGGTCGAGCATGTCCGCCGGGGTCACGTCGTTCCAGGGGCGCATGGTGTCCCGCAGGTCCACGACGTTCGGGGTGCCGGCGGCCGGGAGGTAGGTGGAGCCGGGGTGGCGGGCCTGCCAGTCGGCCCACAGCTTGTCGATGAAGGCGTGGTGCAGCCAGAACACCGGGTCGTTCGGGGAGGCTCCGGTGGCCATGTGGCCGCCGACCCAGACGTGGACGCGGTTGTGCAGATTGACGCCGCGCCAGCCTTCCAGGTGGTTGCGGAAGCCGTCGGAGGAGCTGTTCCAGGGCGCCATGTCGTACGTCGCCATGGCGAGGACCGAGTCGACCTCGGCCCGGGTGGGCAGCTGGCGGCCGCCCGCTCCGAGCGCGCGGCGCAGGTAGTCGCGGCCGTCGACGCGGACGTTGAGGGTCCAGCGGCCGCCGGACGCGGCGAACGGCCCGTCCATCACCTGGCCGTCGCGGGAGCGGCCGGTGCCGCCCATGAAGTCCGGCGCCCACAGGGAGGAGGAGGCCGTGCGGTCCGCGGTCCAGTCCCAGTAGGGCAGGGCGACGGCCGGGTCGACGGCCTGGAGTGCCTGCTCGAACTGGAGCAGGAACCTGCGGTGCCAGGGCAGGAAGGACGGCGAGCGGTGGCCGACGCGGTCGCCGGTGTCGGTGTCGCTCATGATGAAGTCGTTGTGGGTGGAGACGAAGGAGTCGTACCGGCCACTGCGCTTGAGTTCGAGCACCGCGTCGACGAAACGCTTCTTCTCGGCGGCGGTCAGCTGGGCCTGGTTCTTGCGTACGGTCATGGTGGTGTGGCTCCGGTTCAGGACGTGGCGAGCGGGACGAGGGAGGCGCCCTGGAGTTCGCGGACGGCGGCGCGGGCCACGGCGCGGGGCGTGGCGACCGGCTCGTAGTGGTTGATCACGCTGATCCAGGTGCCGTCGGCGTTCTGCATGACGTGCAGTTCCTCGCCGTCGATGCGCACGGAGTAGCCGGAGCCGTGGCCTCCGTGGTGTCCCCCGTCGTGTCCGCCGCGGGAGGGGCCGCCCTGGATGCGGCGGCCCAGGAATATCTCGTCGAAGGGCGCGGGGCCGGAGCCGTGCGCCGACGCCGCGGCGGACGGCGCGGTGGCGGCCGTACCGGAGGCGGTGCTCTCCGGCGCGGCGGTCGCGCGGCCTGCGGCGGCGAGGCCGAGTGCCGCGCCTGCGGTGACGCTCAGGGCCTGGCGGCGACTGATTCTGGTCATGACTGAACCCCCTGGTGGTGCGGTGGTGTTTCGGCACCGGGGGCTTGGTCATGTGCCCCCGGCACGTCCCATGCCTACAGGGGGTTCTCGGAGCCTGGAATTCCGCAGGCGCGGGTTGGCCGCGATACGGACAACCCACCATCTTCGGTGCAGAATTCAACGAAGTTGATCTTGCTGTTCACGGACACACGTTCGCCCCGGACGGAAATTCTTGCGGAGAATGTGGCCATCTCGTGGAGAATCTTCCGTTCCGGGGCGATGCGCGTGGCCCGGGTCACGCCCGGGAAGTGGCTTGAATCATGCCCGCATCAGCTGCGCCGCACCTTGCGCGTGGCCCGCAGCCACTCCTTGTTCATGGCCGCGATCGACGGCAGCGGAATGCCCTTCGGGCAGGCCGTCGCGCACTCGCCGGTCAGCGTGCAGCCGCCGAAGCCCTCGGCGTCCATCTGGGACACCATGTCGAGCACCCGGGTCTCGCGCTCCGGGGCGCCCTGCGGCAGCACGTTGAGGTGGTTGACCTTCGCCGAGGTGAAGAGCATCGCCGAGCCGTTGGGGCAGGCCGCCACGCACGCGCCGCAGCCGATGCACTCGGCGTGCTCGAAGGCGAAGTCCGCGTCCGCCTTCGGCACGGGCGTGGCGTGCGCCTCCGGAGCGGAGCCGGTGGGGGCGCTGATGTAGCCGCCCGCCTGGATGATCCGGTCGAAGGCGGACCGGTCCACCACCAGGTCCTTGACCACCGGGAAGGCGGCGGCGCGCCACGGCTCGATGTCGATGGTGTCGCCGTCCCGGAAGGACCGCATGTGCAGCTGGCAGGTGGTGGTGCGCTCCGGGCCGTGGGCGTCGCCGTTGATGACGAGCGAGCAGGCGCCGCAGATGCCCTCGCGGCAGTCGTGGTCGAAGGCGACCGGTTCCTCGCCACGGAGGATGAGCTCCTCGTTGAGGGTGTCGAGCATCTCCAGGAAGGACATGTCGGACGAGATGTTGTCCACCTCGTAGGTGGCCATGGCGCCGGGGGCGTCGGCGTTCTTCTGGCGCCAGACGCGCAACTTGAGCTTCATGCGTAGCTCCGCTGGGTGGGGTGGACGTACTCGAAGACGAGGTCTTCCTTGTGCAGGACGGGCGCCTCGCCGGTGCCGCCGAACTCCCAGGCGGCGGCGTACGAGAACTCCTCGTCCTTGCGGGCCGCCTCGCCGTCCGGCGTCTGGGACTCCTCGCGGAAGTGGCCGCCGCAGGACTCGGTGCGGTGCAGCGCGTCGAGGCACATGAGCTCGGCGAGCTCCAGGTAGTCGACGATGCGGTTGGCCTTCTCCAGCGACTGGTTGAGCTCCTCGCCGGTGCCCGGCACCTTGATCCGGCGCCAGAACTCCTCGCGGATGGCGGGGATCCGCTCCAGCGCCTTGCGCAGGCCCTCGTCGGAGCGGGCCATGCCGCAGAACTCCCACATCAGCTCGCCCAGTTCGCGGTGGAACGAGTCGGGGGTGCGGTCGCCGTCGACGGCCAGCAGCCGCGCGAGCCGGTCCTCGGTCTCCCCGACCACGTCCCGTACCACCGGGTGGTCGGCGGTGACCGCGTCCGTCAGCGGGTTGCGGGCGAGGTAGTCGTTGATGGTGGACGGCAGGACGAAGTAGCCGTCGGCGAGGCCCTGCATCAGCGCGGAGGCGCCGAGGCGGTTGGCGCCGTGGTCGGAGAAGTTCGCCTCGCCGATCGCGAAGAGGCCCGGCACGGTGGTCTGGAGGTCGTAGTCGACCCAGAGGCCGCCCATCGTGTAGTGCACGGCGGGGTAGATCCGCATCGGCACCTCGTACGGGTTCTCCGCGGTGATCCGCTCGTACATGTCGAAGAGGTTGCCGTACTTCTCCTCGACCTTGGCCCGCCCCATGCGGCGGATGGCGTCGGCGAAGTCCAGGTACACCCCCTGGCCGCCGGGGCCCACTCCCCTGCCCTCGTCGCAGACGTTCTTGGCGGCCCGGGAGGCGATGTCGCGCGGCACGAGGTTGCCGAAGGAGGGGTAGATGCGCTCCAGGTAGTAGTCGCGCTCGTCCTCGGGGATCTCGTGCGGCGGGCGCGTGTCGCCCTTCGCCTTCGGCACCCAGATGCGGCCGTCGTTGCGCAGCGACTCGCTCATCAGGGTCAGCTTGGACTGGTGGTCGCCGGTGCGCGGGATGCAGGTGGGGTGGATCTGGGTGAAGCAGGGGTTGGCGAAGTACGCGCCGCGCCGGTGCGCCCGCCACACGGCGGTGGCGTTGGAGTTCATGGCGTTCGTCGACAGGTAGAAGACGTTGCCGTAGCCGCCGGAGGCCAGCACCACCGCGTCCGCGAAGTGCGTGGTGATCTCGCCGGTGATCAGGTTGCGGGCGACGATGCCGCGTGCCCGTCCGTCGACCACGATCAGGTCGAGCATCTCGGTGCGCGGGTGCATCTCCACGTTCCCGGCCGCGATCTGCCGGGACAGGGCCTGGTACGCGCCGAGCAGCAGCTGCTGGCCCGTCTGGCCGCGGGCGTAGAAGGTCCGCGACACCTGGACGCCGCCGAAGGAGCGGGTGTCGAGGAGGCCGCCGTACTCGCGGGCGAAGGGCACGCCCTGGGCGACGCACTGGTCGATGATCTCCACCGATATCTGCGCGAGGCGGTGGACGTTGGACTCGCGGGCGCGGAAGTCGCCGCCCTTGACCGTGTCGTAGAAGAGGCGGTGGACGGAGTCGCCGTCGTTGCGGTAGTTCTTCGCGGCGTTGATGCCGCCTTGCGCGGCGATGGAGTGGGCACGGCGCGGCGAGTCCTGGTAGCAGAACTGGACGACGTGGTAGCCCTGTTCGGCCAGCGTCGCGCCGGCGGAGCCGCCCGCGAGGCCGGTGCCGACGACGATGATCGTGTGCTTGCGGCGGTTGGCGGGGTTCACCAGCTTCGCCTCGAAGCGGCGCTTGTCCCAGCGCTCGGCGATGGGGCCCTTCGGGGCCTTGTCGTCCATGACCGGGGCGCCGGTCGTGTAGTCGAGGAAGCTCATGTCAGCTCACCACTCCGGTCATGACGGCGACGGGTACGGAGACGAAGCCCGCGGTCAGCACCAGCGCGAGGACGTTGGCCACGGTCTTCAGCGCGCGGTCGCGGGCGGCGTTGCCCACGCCGAGGGTCTGGGCGGCCGACCAGAAGCCGTGCCGGATGTGCAGCCCGACGGCGAGCATCGCGACGATGTAGATGACGTTGCCGTACCAGGTGGAGAAGGTCGCGACGACGTTCTCGTACGGATGGCCCGCCTGGGCGTTCGGGTTCACGGTGAGCGTCGTCAGGTCCAGGATGTGCCAGACGATGAAGAGCGCCACGATCACCCCGCCCCAGCGCATGGTGCGGGTGGCGTAGCTCGCGCGGCGGCGCTTGTGCGCGTACGCGGTGGGGCGGGCCTTGATGTCGCGCCGGCTCAGCTGGTACGCCGAGACGCCGTGGGCGATCACGGCGGTGAGCAGCACCACGCGGGCGATCCACAGCCCCCACTCGTGGTGCAGCACCGGCGCGCCCATGGTCCGCAGCCAGTGGCCGTACGCGTTGAACTCGCCGGGGCCGAAGAAAACCTTCAGGTTGCCCATCACATGCGCGACGAGGTAGCCGATCATGATCAGCCCGCTGACGGCCATGACAGTCTTCTTGCCGACGGTGGATCGCCAGAAGGTGCGCGTGAGGGACGGTTGTCGATCCGTCCGCGTTGCCAGAGCCATGCACCAGACGCTAGGGGCGGCGGGCGTGAGAGGTCCAAGACATGGTGCCGCTGATATCCATAGGGATCGGCTATCGCGGGGGCCTATCGTGGAGACATGCAGTTCCAGCAGCTGGTGTACTTCGTGGCGGTCGCCGAGACCCGGCACTTCACGCACGCCGCCGAGCGCGTGCACGTCTCCCAGCCGTCACTGTCGCAGCAGATCAGGGCGCTGGAGAAGGAGCTGGGCGCGGAGCTGTTCAGCCGGGCCCGGGGCAACATCGCGCTCACGGACGCGGGCGAGGCGCTGCTGCCGCTGGCGCGCCGCATCCTCGCGGACACCGACACCGCGCGCCACGAGGTGCAGGAGGTGGCGCAGCTGCGGCGCGGTCGGGTGCGGCTGGGCGCGACGCCGAGCCTGTGCACCGGTCTGCTGCCCGATGTGCTGCGCACCTTCCACGATCTGCACCCGGGGATCCAGCTGCTGATCGAGGAGAGCGGCTCGCACGATCTCGTACGGGAGCTGGCGCGCGGCGCGCTCGACCTGGCGCTGGTGGTGCTGCCGCTGCCGACGCCCTCTCCCGCGCTCACCACCGTCGAGCTGCTCCAGGAGGACCTGGTGGTGGTGTCTCCCCCAGGGCTTCGCCTGGGAGGTGCCCCCACCGCGGCCTCGCCGCCGCCGAGCCGCCCGGTGCGGATCGCCGATCTGCGCGACCAGCCGCTGGTGATGTTCCGGCACGGCTACGACCTGCGGGAGCTGACGGTGGCGGCGTGCCGGGCGGAGGGCTTCGAGCCGTCGTTCACGGTGGAGGGCGGCGAGATGGACGCGGTGCTCGGCTTCGTACGGGCGGGGCTCGGGGTGGCCGTCGTACCGAGCATGGTGGCGGCGAGGGCGGGCCGCGACCTGCGGGTCACCGCCCTGGCGCGGCCCGGGCTGCGCAGGACCATCGCGCTCGCGCACCGCAGCGACGTGGCGCCGCCGCGGGCGGCGCGCGAGCTCCAGAAGGTCCTGCTGCGGTCTCAGACCGCGTCCGCCAGCACCAGCGAGTGGATCCGGTCGGGGGCGCCCGGGCGGGCGTAGTACCAGCCCTGGGCGGTGTCGCAGCCCAGCTCCCGCAGTTGCTCCGCCTGCGCGCCGGTCTCCACGCCCTCCACCGTCACCGCGAGGTCCAGGCTGTGGGCCAGGGAGACGATCCCCTCGACGATCTTGAGGTCGACGGGGTCGGCCGGGTGCCGCTGCATGCCCTGGGTGAAGGAGCGGTCCAGCTTGAGCACGCTCACCGGCAGGCGGCGCAGGTTGGCCAGGTTGGAGTAGCCGGTGCCGAAGTCGTCCAGCGCTATGTCCACGCCCATCTCGGCCAGCTGCCGCAGCGGCTTGAGCAGGTCCTCGTCGGCGCCGATCAGGGCCGACTCGGTCACCTCCAGGCACAGCGCCCCGGGCTCCAGCCCGAAGCGGTCCAGTACGTCGACGATGTCGGCGACCAGACCGGTGTGGTGCAGCTGCGTCGGCGACAGGTTGACGTTGATGCGCAGCGGCCCGCCGTCCGAGTGGCGACGGTTCCAGAACCTGGCCTGGCGGACCGCCTCCTGAAGCACCCAGCGCCCGAGCGGCACGATGAGCCCGGTGTGCTCGGCGAGCGGGATGAACCGGTCGGGGCCGAGCACCCCGTGCTGCGGGTGGCACCAGCGCACCAGGGCCTCGGCGCCGTGCACGCTGCCGTCGCCGAGGTGGACGAGCGGCTGGTACTCGATGAAGAACTCCTCGCGCTCCAGCGCCGCCGGCAGCGCGGTGGTCAGACCGTGCCGGGTGATGGCGCGGGCGTCGGCCTCCGGGTCGGCCCGCTCGAAGCGGTTGCCGCCCGCCGATTTAGCCCGGTACATGGTGATGTCGGCGCTGCGCAGCACCTCCGCGGAGCCGCGTTCCCCCGCCGGCCCCTCGACGATGCCGACGCTGCCGCGCACGGTGAGCTCCCGGCCGTCCAGCCGGATGGGCGTGGCGAGGGCGGCGAGGATGCGGTGGGCGAGCTCGTCGGCCTGGCGCTCGGTGTCCGTGCCGGTGGTCAGCGCCACGAACTCGTCGCCGCCGAGGCGGGCGACCATCTCCCCCGGCCGGGTCGCGACCGACTGGAGCCGGTCGGCGACCTCCACGAGCAGCCGGTCGCCGGCCGCGTGGCCGAGGCTGTCGTTGATGGCCTTGAAGCCGTCCAGGTCGAGGTAGCAGAGCCCGAAGCGGGCGCCGTCCCCGGCCGAGAGGGCCTTGTCGAGCCGCTCGAAGAACAGCGTCCGGTTGGGCAGCCCGGTGAGGGCGTCATGAGTCGCCTCGTACCGCAGCCGCAGGTTGAGCAGGCGGCGTTCGGTGGTGTCCTCCATCAGCGCCAGGGTGTACTGCGGGTTGCCCTCGGTGTCCCGCAGCAGGGAGACCGTGAGGTTCGTCCACAGGACGGTGCCGTCGCCGCGGTAGAAGGGCTTCTCGACGCGGAAGTGGTCGCGCTCGCCGCGTACGAGCTCGCCGTAGAGCTTCCAGACCTGCGGCGCGTCCTCGGGGTGGACCCACTCGGACACCTTGCGGCCGCGCACATGGCGCTCCAGGCCGCCGAACATACGGGTGAGGGCCCCGTTGACCTCCAGCACGTTGCCCTCGAGGTCGGCGATGCCGATGCCGATGGCCGCGCCCTCGAAGACCGCCCGGAAGCGGGCCTCGCTGGCGTGCAGCGCCCGTTCGGCGAAGCTGCGCGCCGAGAGCGCCGAGCGGGCGATGGACTCCTGCTCGGCGAGGGTGCGCTCGCGCAGCGCCTGCGCGAAACCGGCCGCCAGGGCGTGCTGGAGCCGGGCGCAGCGGGCCCGGAGCTCCTCGGCGGGGAGGTCGGTCAGCCCGGCCGGGCCCGGCGCTTCGGCGTCCCGGCAGTACAGCACCAGGTAGGAGTCGACCACGCCGAGGGTGCGGCTGAGCGCGTCGGGGTCGGTGCAGTGCGCGGCCACCAGGGCGGCGCCGACGCCGTGCGCGGGCGCCGGGTCGAACGGCCGGGCGTGCAGCGCGGCGCTCAGCTCCCGGGCGAGCGGCAGCAGGTGCCGCTCGAATTCGGGGCGGGTCAGCGACGTGGCGGTGACCGGGAAGATCGCCCGGCTCCAGATCGTCGCGAACCGCCGGAGTCTGTCCTCGAGGCCGTCCGGCTCCGCGCCGGATCCCGCCCCGGGTTCCTGCGGCGGCACGCTCACGCCTTGCGCCCCACCCCTGCGAAGCCCGCGAAGGCGTATGGATCCTCCTGCTCGACCGGGCTGTCGGGCTCGGGCCGCCAGTACGGCATCGACACGACACCGGGCTCGACGAGCTCGAACCCGTCGAAGAACCGCGCCACCTCCTCCCGCGAGCGCATGACCAGTGGGTTGCGGATGTCGCGGTAGACGCCCACCGCGCCACCCGCCCGCTCCTGGGGTACGGGGATGCCCTCGAAGGAGGCGTGGGTGACGATCAGCAGGCTGCCGGGGGCGAGGGCGTCGCGCAGTTCGGCGACGGACCGCTGGGGGTCGTCGGCGTCCTCCAGGAAGTGCAGGACCGCCACGAGCAGCAGCGCGACCGGGCGGTCCAGGTCGAGCAGCCCGGTCGTCTCCGGGGCGGTGAGGATGTCCTGGGGCTTGCGCAGGTCGGCGGCGGCGACGGCGGCGTGCTCGTTGCCCTCCAGGACGGCCTTGCTGTGGGCGACGGCCACGGGATCGTGGTCGACGTACACCACGCGGGCGCCGGGGCGGGCGTCTTGGGCGATCTCGTGGACGTTGCCGAAGGTGGGGATGCCGGAGCCTATGTCGAGGAACTGGTCGATGCCCTCGTTCGCGGCGTACCGCACCGCGCGGCGCATGAACGCCCGGTTCGCCTGCATGATTTTGGGCAGGCCAGGCATGAACTCCATGGCCCTGCGCGCGGCTTCCCGGTCCACTTCGAAATTGTGCGAGCCGCCCAGGTAGTAGTCGTAGATGCGGGACACGCTCGGCACCGAAATATCGATACCCGGCGGGGCCCAGGCGGGACGCTCCATCGATGTCTCCAACAAGTAGCCACGGGGGATGCGGCCGTGTTCATGGCCGGTGTTCGAGCCGAGGCTACTGATCGCCCGCCAGGAGGGCGAGAGGAAACGGAAAATAGCGGTCCGTTCTTGGTCACACGCCTTTGGCACGTGCGGGTTCACCAGGCGGTACGGGACCGGGCCCGCCGGTCCGCGCGGGGGGCGGGCGCCCCGGGGGCCGCCGGGGGGGCGCCCCGGGGGGGGATGGGCCCCCCGGGCGGGCCGGCGGGCCCCCCGACCACGGTGTGGAGCGGGGACGTTGCGCAGC